>CAYLWI010000006.1:0-43780 GCA_964387345.1 uncultured Eubacterium sp.
GAGATCCTGACGTTTACACTTGTCAGTCAGAAAGATCAATGCTATAATTCAGATGCTGTGCGCGTACTGTCAGAAACAATACGTGTTTCAGATAAATAAAATCAGATATCAATCCCTGTCTGTCAGATATATGATCCGGACAGGGCGCAAATCGAAAGAAGAAATTCAGGGAGGAATTTTTCCAATGCATGATGACAAAAGAAACCTAGATTCCATTCCGGTGGGTTCCCTGGGCATTATCCCGCTTGAGAGCTGTGCAGAACTTGGACGGGCAGTTGACAAGTATCTCGTTAAATGGAGATGTGTCCGTGAACATGAACACGAAAATGATATTACGTTCCGGGGATATATGCGCGACTCTTACATCGTGAAAGCATCCTGCCCCCGTTTCGGCAGCGGGGAAGCAAAGGGCCGTATTGATGAAAGCATCCGCGGACGGGATCTATTTCTGTTAGTAGACATTACTAATTACAGTCTGACATATAAGCTCTGCGGCCTTGAGAACCATATGTCTCCGGATGATCACTACCAGGATTTAAAGCGTGTGATTGCCGCAGCCTGCGGAAAGGCAAGACGTATCACAGTAATCATGCCCTTCTTATATGAAAGCCGCCAGCACAGACGTACCGCCAGGGAATCCATGGACTGCGCCCTGGCGCTTCAGGAACTGGTTAATATGGGCGTTGATAATATTATCACTTTTGACGCCCACGATCCCCGCGTACTGAACGCGATTCCCTTAAAGGGCTTCGAAACAGTACAGCCATCCTATCAGTTTGTAAAAGGCATCCTTAATACCTGCGATGATCTGATTATTGATAATGATCACCTGATGATCATCAGCCCGGATGAGGGCGCCACCGAACGCGCTGTGTTCCTTGCCAGCGTTCTGGGCGTGGATATGGGTATGTTTTACAAGCGCCGGGATTACAGCCAGGTTGTGGACGGTATGAATCCCATTGTTGCCCATGAATTTCTCGGTTCTTCCCTGAATGGAAAAGATGTATGGGTTATTGACGACATGATTTCTTCCGGCGGCAGTATGATTGATGTGGCGAAAGAGCTGAAAAAGCGGAATGCAGGACGTATCTTTGTCATCTCTACTTTTGGTCTCTTCACCAACGGCCTGGAAAAGTTTGACAAAGCAGTGGAGGAGGGTCTGATTTATAAAGTGGTCAGCACAAATCTGACTTATCAGTCCCCCGAATTGTTATCCAGACCCTATTATATCAGTTGTGATATGAGTAAATATATTGCATATATCATTGATACCTTAAATCATGACGCTTCCATCAGTGATCTTCTTGATCCCTACAACCGGATCAAGACTTTATTAAAAAAGTATAATGCGTCCCATGGTATCATTGATCCAGAAGAAAAAGCAGACTCTCTGTAACAGCTCAGAATAAAGAACTTTTTGAAAAAAGCACCGGGCTTCCGGTGCTTTTCAAAATATGTATGTCAGAAGTATCCTCCCCTGGCCGGGCAAAACTAATTATTTACAACGGAATTACAGCAGAGGAAATCTTCCATTGCAGCTACTGCCGCTTCCTCATCCTCGCCATTCGCCTCAATCCCGACTTTTTTACCTTCAACAAACCGGAACGCCGTAATCCCCAGCAGACTCTTTGCATTTACCCGGTGAGTTTCGTCTGTCAGCAACATCGTACTGGAAAACTGACAGGCAACCCGCACCAGCTCTGCAGCGGGATTATCATATTTTTTTACTATATCTGAAATAATAACGTCTTGTTTATTCATATAGTTACCCTCCGTCTCATACATATTCCTATTTTATTTCTATTTCAGCAATTTGACAAGCATGTTTTTTCAAATTGTTGTTTTAGCCTGATAAAAATATCTTTTTCATCATATAGTTATGCAATTTTGACATTTTATTCTGATTCACTATCTTCACATTCAAAAAGGCGGGGAACAAACTCTGTTCCCCACCTTTCCTTCTATACTCGTGATCTGCCGGAAGCGGTCAGCACACCCCCTGCGCAATCATAGCGTCCGCCACTTTCTCAAAGCCGGCGATATTTGCTCCCGCAACATAATCGCCCTCTTTATCATAACGCTTTGCAGCCTCATCAATACTGTGATAAATATTTACCATGATCTGCTTCAGCCTGGAATCAACCTCCTCAAAAGTCCATCTGAGACGCTCGCTGTTCTGGGACATCTCCAGCGCGGATGTCGCAACGCCGCCGGCATTTGCAGCCTTGCCGGGAATGAACAGAACGCCATTCTCCTGCAGATACTTTGTAGCTTCCTGGGTCGTCGGCATATTCGCGCCCTCACATACGGCAGTTACGCCATTGGCAACCAGAACTTTCGCGTCGTCCAGCAGAAGTTCATTCTGGGTTGCGCAGGGAAGAGCGATATCGCACTTTACGTCCCACACGCCGCGGCCTTCATGATACTCTGCGCCGGGTCTTTCCGCAGCATACTCTGTCAGACGGGCGCGCTTTACTTCTTTTACTTCCTTCAGCAAAGCAACATCTATTCCTTCCGGATCATATACCCAGCCGGTCGAATCAGAGCAGGTCACAACCTTCGCGCCAAGCTGCTGTACCTTCTGGATTGCATAAATAGCAACATTGCCGGATCCAGAAACCACACAGATCTTTCCGGCCATATCCTGACCATGGCACTTCAGCAGCTCCTCTGTGATATAAATCAGTCCATATCCGGTCGCCTCTGTACGCGCGAGGGATCCGCCGTAAGTCAGGCCCTTGCCGGTAAGAACACCTTCGTATGAACCGGTGATTCTCTTATACTGGCCAAACAGATAGCCTATCTCCCTTGCGCCTGTCCCGATATCCCCTGCGGGAACGTCCATGTCAGCGCCGATATATCTGGAAAGCTCTGTCATAAAACTCTGGCAGAACGCCATCACCTCACGGTCAGACTTGCCCTTGGGATCAAAATCAGAACCTCCCTTTCCTCCGCCGATGGGCAGTCCGGTCAGAGAGTTCTTGAAAATCTGCTCAAATCCGAGGAATTTAATAATTCCCAGATATACGGAAGGATGAAGACGCAACCCTCCTTTGTACGGCCCAATCGCATTGTTGAACTGTACACGGTATCCTGTATTTACCTGTACCTGTCCCTGATCATCTACCCATGATACACGGAACTTCAACTGTCTGTCCGGCTCAGTAATCCGCTCCAGAACCGCTTCCTTTCTGTAAAGCTCTTCATTCGCGTCTACAACCGGTCTGATCGATTCCAAAACCTCTTCCACAGCCTGAAGAAATTCGGGCTCAGAAGCGTTTTTCGCCTGTACTCTCGCAAGCACTTCATCTACGTAGCTCATATAAATCCTCCTTAAAAAATTAGTTTTTATCGACATTTATATTCTATTATGAAACAAGGATTTCTGCAATACTTTTCACTTCGTGTCTGCAAGTTTATGCATTTTTCTTGTTACGGTTCTGCGCATGGCGGGTGAATGAGCTGTGAACCGTTACTGTTCCTTCCTTAATCCTGCATATTCTCATGAATATGCGCCTTCAAAGCGGCAAAGGTTTCTCTGCTCAGGGTATGCTCAATCCTGCAGGCGTCCTCTTCTGCTATCTTCTCATCTACCCCCAGAAAGATCAGCCATTTCTTCAGCAGCAGATGCCGCTCATATATGCTGGACGCAATCTCCATGCCGCTCTCCGTCAAGGTGATAAACCCACTCTCATCCACGTTAACATAACCATTCAGCCGGAGATTCTTCATCGCCACACTGATACTCGGCTTGGAAAAATTCATCTCGTTGGCTATGTCAATAGATCTCACAACCGGTTTTGTTTTGCTCAGCTTTAATATACACTCCAGATAGTCTTCCGCTGATTGATGAATCTGCATTTTCTTACCTCCGCTCTCTATTTCTCCAGATTTGCAAATTTTGTATACTGGGGCAGCCATACCAGGTTCACTGTCCCAATGGGGCCATTTCTCTGCTTCGCAATAATGATCTCAGCAATTCCTTTATTATCAGAATCTTTATTATAATAATCATCTCTGTATATAAACATCACCACATCCGCGTCCTGCTCAATTGCGCCAGACTCACGCAGATCGGAAAGCATAGGTCTGTGATCCGGGCGCTGCTCTACCTGGCGGCTCAGCTGGGACAAAGCGATCACCGGTACATTCAGTTCTCTGGCGATCTGCTTCAGCGCCCGGGAAATATCTGAAATCTCCTGCTGTCTGGAGTCGCCTCTCCCGGATCCCGACATCAGCTGCAGATAATCGACAATGATCAGCTTCAGATCGTGCTCCAGTTTATATTTCCTGCATTTGCTGCGGAGCTCAGTTACGGATATCCCCGGAGTATCATCAATAATCAGCGGAGACTTCCCTATGGTTCCCGCTCCTTCAATCAGCTTTTCCCAGTCCGCGTCCGACAGATTCCCGGACCGGAGAAGCTGGGCGTCCACCCGGGACTCCAGGGCAAACAGACGGTTTACCAGCTGCTCTTTTGACATCTCCAGACTGAAAATCGCGGTAGAGATATTTTCATGAAAAGCTGCATATTGGGCAATATTCAGGACAAAAGCCGTCTTTCCCATGGAAGGACGGGCAGCCACAAGAATCAGATCCGAGGGCTGAAGGCCGGACAGCTTATAATCCAGATCCACAAAACCCGTAGGAATTCCGGTGACCGTTCCCTGGGCTCTGGACGCCTTCTCTATCTTCTCCAGCACATTCAGCACTACTTCCTTAATGGGCACATAATCTCCGGACACCCTGGACTGCAGAAGATTAAAAATCTTCTTCTCTGTATCCTCAAGAATCATATCCAGACTCTCGCTTCCCAGATAGCAGGTATCCGCAATCTCCTCATTGATCTTAATCAGTCTGCGCATAACCGATTTTTCCTGGACAATCCGGGCATAATACTTTATATTAGCTGAAGTAGGTACGGCGTTCACCAGATCCCCCACATACTCAAGACTGCTGATTTCGGGGGGGACATTCTTCTCCCGCAGACGGTTCTGCAGCGTCACAATATCTACCGCATCGCCGCCATTAAAAAGTTCTGTAATTGTCTCAAACAGAATCCCATACTGCTGATGATAAAAATCTTCTTTCACCAGCATTTCCGTCGCTTCCAGTATGGCGTCCCTGTCCATTATCATGGAGCCGATCACGGACTGCTCCGCCTCCAGACTGTGAGGCATAATTCGCTTAATCACTGCTTCATCCATGTCTCTTCCCCCGACTATATCTTTTTCAGGCTTCCGTCACCTTTACCCGGAGTGTTCCGTTTACCTTCGCATGAAGCTTTACTGTCACTTCATATGTTCCCAGCGCCCTGACTGGTTCATCCAGAACCATCTTTTTCTTATCAAGTTCCAGACCCAGCTGCTGTTTTACTGCCGCGGAAATCTCTTTCGTGGAGACAGATCCAAATGTACGGCCGCCCTCTCCTGCCCTGATCTTTACTTCCACCACCTTATCCTCCAGATCTTTTGCCAGCCTCTGCGCATTTTCAAGCTGCTCCTGCGCCAGCTTCCTGTCATGCTGATTCCGGAGTTTCAGATCATTGAGATTCTTTGCCGTCGCCTCTACCCCAAGCTTCTTCGGCAGAATCATGTTCCGCGCATATCCGTCACTGACCTTTACCACATCTCCCTTTTTCCCAAGAGACTTTACATCCTGTAATAAAATCACCTGCATTACTTTATCCCTCCTTCGATAATCTCGTCCAGCATATGCTCAATGGTCTGCCGGGCCTCCAGTATGGTGCAGCCGGTCAGCTGGGCTCCCGCGGAATTCATATGACCGCCGCCTCCCAGATCCTCCATAATACGCTGCACATTAATTTCATCAATGGAACGGGCGCTTATATAAATCTTTCCATTATACTCTGTCAGCACAAAGGACGCCTTGATTCCTATAATATTCAGCAGTTCATTGGCCGCCTGGGCACAGGCTACCGTAGGACTTTCAATATTATCCGCCGGGCAGACGCTGATGGCAAAGGCTCCACGGTACACTTCCGCATGGCGGATCGCCTCCGCCCGCGCCTTATAGGCGTTCATGTCATTGCGCATCAGCTTGCGTACACGGGTCACCTCCGCGCCGCAGCGGCGCAGATAGGCCGCGGCCTCAAACGTACGCACGCCGGCCTTGGATACAAAATTGTTCGTATCCACAAGGATTCCGGCGTAAATGGCGTCCGCCTCTGTACTGGAAAGCCGGATATCCTCATCGAAATACTGCAGCACTTCCGCAATCATCTCACATGCGGAAGACGCATAAGGCTCAATATAAGACAGATCCGTATTCTTTATAATCTCTTCCCCCTGGCGGTGATGATCAAAAACAACAATCGTTTTCGCTTTCGTCAGAAGCTCCGGACACTCCGTATAAGAAGGACGGTTCGTATCCACCACAATTAATGCCGTATGGGAATCTATTTCCTCCAGCGCCTGTCCGCTGGAAATCATCATATCCCCGGGATATCCCTGCTCCGGTGTGAAATACTCCTTCAAAGGACGCAGGGTCGTATTTACAGTATCAATGACAATCTGCGCTTTCTTCCCAAGCTGCCGGGCCGCGCAGTAAATTCCCACTGCCGCGCCGAAAGAATCTATGTCCGCGATACGATGCCCCATCACATAAAACTTATCCTTGCTGATCATAATCTCGCGCAGAGCCAGGGCCTTTACCCGGGCCTTTACCCGGGTAGTTTTATCCACCTGACGGCTGCTGCCGCCATAGTAATAGATCTTTTCCCGGGTTTTGATTACTGCCTGATCACCGCCGCGGCCAAGAGCCAGTTCTATCGCCATACGGGTATAACGGTAATTTTTTGCGTAATCATTCCCCACTTCACCGATTCCTATACTGAGGGTGACTGCCATTTCATTTCCTGCCTTTAATGTTCTCACATCTTCAAGCAGGCTGAAATTATCTTTCGCCATGGCGTCCAGATACTTATGGGGGAATACCACAAAATACTTATCCTTCTCTGTCTTTTTCACCAGTCCGCCCCGGCTGGCGAAATACTTATTGACCTTCCGGTCTACCAGGGCCATCAGAAGCGACTGCTTTACTTCTTCCACACTGTCCAGCACTTCATCATAGTTATCGATGTACACCAGAGCAGACACCATCTGCATATCCAGCTTTTCTTTCAGATACTGATTCAGCAGTGTCTCATCGAAAAGATACATGATTGTGAGATACTGCTCCCTGTCATCTCTGCTTTCGATACTGCCGCTGCCTTTGAACAGATCCGCGAAATAAATCTTGCTGATACTGGCACGATAGATTTTATTCTCCCTGTGAATCCTGATATTCACCGCGTCCGCCTTATTTACCTGTTCTTTGGTAATCTGCGGAAAGATACAGCTTACTGATTTATGAAAATTCTTTTCCCGCTCCGAAACTTCAGAAAACTTCCGGTTCATCCACATAATCCTGCAATTCTGATCCAGAAGCGCATAGGGAATCTCAAACTCATCCAGCAGACGCTTCTGCACTGTACTGTACTGCGTGGCAAAATCAATCATCTCATTCAGAATGATTGTCTTATTCTTACGGTACTGCAGAACTACCACAAGCAGATAAACCGCCACAAACGCGGAACAAAGCAGACCTGCGGCAATATTCAGAAAATACATCCATACATCCAGCCCCGCAAACAGTATCGCCAGCAGAACAGGTGTCAGAATATAATTCTTCAGCTTTCCCTTCAATCTGATCCCATTATCGCTATTATGATCCATACTGTGATCCTTTCCTCAATTACTGCATATGTAGCAATTATATCACATCTCATAGAAAGAAGGAAGAAATTTTCAGACCATAACAGCCCGCCGTTGTTCCTCCATATATCAGAAAAGACAGATTTTCTCCGCCAAATCTGTCTTTTCTGTCATTTTATCTTTATTCATCCAGGTAAAAAAGTGAGTCGTCACGGTCTGTCTTATCCAGCAGCGCATTATATTCAACACAGTTATACTGGCGCAGAAGTTCCTCATAGGGCGTTTCCGTTTCCGATGCATAGACTATCCCTTCCGAATCAATATAGCCCACCGTACTGATCACCGGCAGGGACTGGTAAAGCACCGACAGATACTTATTATACTGCGTCATGGGAAGCCCCGCAATCTGCGTCAGAAGTGTGGAGAGATAATTCGCGCTGATATTCTCTATCTCTGCCTCGGGAATATCATAGTTGGCCCAGATCACGAAGGGCGTCTGATAACGGAGCAGCTCCTGTTCTGTCGTCAGATCATCCAGGCTGCTCCCCAGCAGCTCCTCATAAAACTCATCCTCAATGGATGGCAGATGGTCGCCAAACATACAGATAATGGTAGGTTCATCCACGTTACTGAAATACTCCACCAGTTCCTGGAAAGCCGAATCTGATTCCTTCACCAGGGACAGATAACGGTTGGCCTGGGAATAAATAGTACTCATATTCGTGACGTAAATCTGCTGGTCGAAATTCTGGTAAGCCACTGAATAACCGCCATGATTCTGCATAGTCACATTAAACAGGAAAAACGGTTCCGAGGTATCACGATTCTCGTACATCTCCTCCACCATCTGATAATCATACGAATCGCTGACAAACCGGCGCAACAGAATATTTTCACCCGGATACTCTTCTGCAAGCAGCGCCTCATACTCTTCCACGTCACTATTCTGCTGGTACGTATCAAGAATACTCTGATCCACAAAATCTTCCAGACTTATAAAATCTGTGAAGCCCAGCAGAGGATACACATTCTCCCGGTTCCACCCCGACCCGTAGTAGGGATGATAGGCAGTCGCGGAATATCCCAGAGACCGCAGCGTTGATACAATGGACGGAGTCTCCCGCTTCAGATAAGACTGGTATACATTACATCCGGAAGGAAGAAATGCCAGTGAATTTCCTGTCAGCGCCTCAAATTCGCTGTTACTGGTTCCGGCGCCGAATACCGGCACCGTCAGATATCCTTTTATCGTGTTTTCCGTCAGGCTATGGATAAAAGGCATATAATCCTCATTCGTCTCCAGGTCGCCCAGTCTTCCCAGATCCGAAAAAGATTCATTCATAATAAAAATAATATTGGGCTGTTCTCCCTCTGTGGACGCCGTGTAATCATTCTCTCCCGTCAGAATATCAGTGGAAACATCACTATCCGGGTCTACTCCATAGTCTTCCAGAGTACTGTCCACATAATCCGCCACCTGGGAGGCGTCATAGCCGGAAGGTTTTCTTACCACCAGATACTTGGTGTTGAGACAGAAATTAAAAAACGAGCCTGTTTTATGATATCCTCTCGCCTGGTTCCAGAAATCCGGCTTGTAACCGGTATTGACGGAAAAATCTGTAAAGAAAAAGGAGATGAGCACCACAGCCAGATATCCCGCCGCGCCGCAGCGCGTCAGTATTTTATATTTCATCTTTTCTGGTTTTATATTCCGGATCCTCTTATTAATCAGATATATAAGAAAAAAAATAATCGAGCCCAGAATAATATTCCAGCTTAATGAGTACGTGTACCCGTCCGCAACATTAAGTCCTGTCTTCACACTGAGAATATCCATGGGAACAAAGGGCGTTCCCCGGAAAAGCTCTACAAAATAGTTCACCAGGGACCAGACATACAGGAAAATATTCACAATCAGCCCGGTCAGATGATACCTGCCCGAAATCAGATAACAGAGCAGATAAAATACCAGATAAATCATGTAATTAGCCAGACCGGTCTTCACGGAAAAATTCCATATAAAATTCCCGTTAAAGCATTCTACCATCTGCATAGAGAAAATGGGCATGATAAAAAAGAAAATCGTATTAATCAGTTTCCGGTGCTTTTCACCTGCTTCTGATTTCACCCCAATCAGAAGACCTGCCGCGACGCCGCCCAGCATGGACAATACCATCAGCAGCATACCGTAATCCAGCTCCAGCTCCGGATCCAGATAAAGATCCCTGTTCACTGCGACAAAAATAATAATAAAAACGGCGACTGCCACCGCAAGCAGTCTCACTTTTTTCCCTGCCAGTTCAAAATGCATGATCTTTTCCTCTATTATTTAATCTATATTTTCAAATTCCGCTATATCAAACGTTACTGTGAATAGTAACTATTAAATATCAAATGAAAAATTCTGTCAATCCTTTTTTCTTCCGCATGACGGGTAAAAATGTGCTATAATATTGCTGAGTGTATAGGAAAAGCCGTCATAATAAACACAGAATACCCCGGACGGCTTCCAGCCCAGACGATTTCTATAATTTTAATAGGAAGGTGTGAAAATTATATGAACAGCATGGAAATATTCCAGAAATGGATTGACGAATCCCACCATATTGTCTTCTTCGGCGGCGCAGGTGTTTCCACAGAAAGCGGGATTCCGGACTTCCGGAGTGTGGATGGATTATACAACCAGAAATATGATTATCCGCCCGAAACAATCCTGAGTCACACCTTTTATATGGAAAAAACAGATGAGTTTTTCCGTTTTTACCGTGACAAGATGCTGGAGCCGGGCGCGAAACCCAATGCCGCGCACCAGAAGCTGGCTGAGCTGGAGGCAGCAGGGAAGCTGACGGCTGTCATTACCCAGAATATTGACGGACTGCATCAGGCTGCCGGAAGCCGGAAAGTACTGGAGCTTCATGGCAGCGTCCATCGCAATTATTGTCTGAAATGCGGGAAATTTTATGACGCCCGGCAGATCAGAGAAATGAAAGGGGTTCCTTACTGTGAATGCGGCGGTCAGATCAAGCCGGATGTGGTTCTGTATGAAGAGGGACTGGATACCGGCACCATCCGGGAAGCCATATCCTGTATCAGCAGAGCTGATATGCTGATCATCGGCGGTACCAGTCTGGCGGTTTATCCGGCGGCCGGTCTGATCGACTATTATCGCGGCGACCGGCTGGTACTGATCAATAAATCCCCTACCCCCATGGACCGGAGAGCCAGCCTTCTGATCCAGGATGCCATCGGAAAAGTCTTTTCCCGGATTCATGTTTAAATAACAGGAGGCCTGATTATGTCTTATCAATATGAAGTTGGAGATATTGTTAAATTAAAAAAGAAACATCCCTGCGGCAGTTTTGAATGGGAAATCCTCCGGGTAGGCGCCGATTTCCGGCTGAAATGCCGCGGCTGCAGCCATCAGATCATGATTCCCCGGAGACAGGTAGAAAAGAATACCCGGGATCTGAAAAAAAATCTTGCCTGATCAGAAAAAATATGCTATTATTTTGTGTCGTGATATACAAGTTCCTTGCTCTCGGACACTTAAAAAGAGGGCCAGAAGACCAGAAGGAGGTAAAACCAGCATGAACAAGTATGAATTAGCATTGATTGTCAGTGCCAGAATCGAAGATGACGCCAGAGCGGCCGTTGTTGACAAAGCAAAAGAATACATCACACGTTTTGGCGGCACAGTAACAGAAGTTGAGGATTGGGGTAAGAAGAAGTTAGCTTACGAAATCCAGAAAATGAGCGAAGGCTTCTATTACTTCATCCAGTTCGAGGCGGCAGGTACTGTGCCTGCAGAGGTAGAGAGAAACGTTCGTATCATGGACAACGTGCTCCGGTTCCTGATCGTCAGAAAAGACGCGGCATAAGAGCATAAGAGACAGAAAGAGGTTTCTATGAATAAGGTTATTTTAATGGGACGTCTGACAAGAGATCCCGAAATTCGTTACTCCCAGAATGATCAGTCCATGGCCATTGCCAGATATACCCTGGCAGTAGACCGCAGAGGACGAAGAGATGGGAACGATGGCCAGCAGACAGCTGATTTTATCAGTTGTACTGCCTTCCGGCAGCAGGCTGAATTTGCGGAGCGCTATCTGCGCAAGGGAATGAAGATTGCTGTTGTCGGCCGGATCCAGACTGGCAGCTATACCAATCGCGAAGGTCAGAGAGTATATACTACTGATGTTATCGTGGAGGAGCATGAGTTCTGTGAGAGCAAGGCAGCCAGCGCCGCTAACACAGGCAGCGGATTCGCTCCTGTGGACAACAGACCGTCACCCGACAATGCCATCAGCGATGGATTCATGAATATTCCGGACGGCATTGATGAAGAATTACCATTTAACTAGAACAGGAGGCGTCCCCTGTGGGGATACCCGGATGGGCATAAGTCAGCCCGAAGAAGGAGGTAACCCCCTATGGGGATACCTGAATGGGCATAAGTCAGCCCGAAGAAGGAGGTAACTAAAATCATGGCTTATAATAAAGATGGAAAAGGCGATTCTCCCATGAAGAGAAGAGGCGGCCGCAGAAGAAAAAAAGTCTGCGTATTCTGTGGCAAGGATAACGTAATTGATTACAAGGATGTTAATAAGTTAAAGAGATATATCTCTGAAAGAGGTAAAATTCTTCCCAGAAGAATTACCGGGAACTGCGCAAAGCATCAGCGTGCCATCACTGTGGCTATTAAAAGAGCCCGTCACGTAGCTCTGATGCCTTACATCGCAGAATAATACGATTTTCAGACCCCTCCGGTTTTCTGACCGCAGGGGTTTTTTATTGCCGGAATTCCCCTCCCCCCTGGAGGGATTTTTTATCCTCCAAGAAGCACACTGGCAATCATTCCTGTCAGGGTGGCAACCAGGGCTCCTGCCAGGGTCCACCGGGTTTTCTTTACATTTACAGTCATAAAATAAATACTCATCGTGTAGAAAATCGTCTCGCTGCTGCTCATCATCAGAGAAGCAATCGTTCCGATTCTTGAGTCTGTTCCATACTGCTGATAGAGATCTATGAGAAGTCCGGAGGCCGCAGATGAGGAAAACATTCTGACCACGGCCAGCGGAACCAGTTCAGAGGGAAAACCGATTTTCTCCGTCACAACGCCAATTCCCGCGGCCAGCCAGTCCAGGAACCCCGATGCTCTGAGAATCCCGACCGCCACCATCAGTCCTGCCAGGGTGGGCAGAATTTCAGCCGCAGTTTTTAGTCCGTCTTTTGCCCCATCCACAAAATCTGTATAAACATTTCTCTTCGCCATCAGTCCCGCGCTGACAATCGCCACAATCATCACAGGGATAATCAGGCTGGAAAGAATTACCAGAAACCGGGCCATGTCACCTGTCCCTCCATGACATAATTTTTATAAACACAACCGCCGCCAGGGTTGAGAAAAACGTCGCCAGTATTGCCGCTCCCGTGATACCGGCAGGATCGGGGGAGCCATACTGGCTGCGGTACGCAATCACCGTCACCGGAACAAGCTGCAGGGAAGAAATATTCAGCACCAGAAAGGAACACATTTCCGTAGTGGCCTCCTTTTCCTTCTTTCTTTTTTTCTGTGACGGCTGTGAATCTGATCCCGGGGGCAGGTCTGTTCCCGATCTCTCCTCCAGCATATCCATATCTTTCATGGCCTGGATTCCCGCAGGTGTGGCCGCCCATCCCAGGCCAAAAAAATTAGCAATACAGTTGGCCGCTATGGATTTCATGGCCGGATGCTCCTTCGGAATCCCCGGAAACAAAAAATGAAGCAGCGGATAGATTTTATCTGCCGCTGCTTTCATAATTCCCGCATTTTCCGCAATACGCATCAGTCCCACCCAGAGCGCCAGAACCCCTGCCATTGTAATACACAGGGATACCGCCTCCTGGGCAGAATCCAGCGCCGCATCTGTCACTGCGGACAAATTTCCTGTCGCAGCGCCATAGGCAATGCCGGTCAGTATCATAAAGGCCCATAAAAACTGAAGCATACCATATACTCCTTTTTCTGTTTCTATATTTTATGCTTCAATTGTTTTTCTATGTTTTTTTCTCCTGTTATCCCTGGAAATCTCCGGAATCTTTCGTCTGCTTCCCATAGTTCCGGAAAAACTCCCTCAGATTTTTCATCGCCGTCACCAGTACCTGGATCTGCTCCTGATCCAGTCCTTTCAGGGTCGCCCCGATCATTTCTTCATGAAATCTCTTATGGTGATGGAAAGCTTTCACACCCTTTTCTTTTAAAGAAATCAGCACTACCCGCCGGTCCTTTTCACTACGCCCCCGTCTGACATAGTCCTTTTTTACCAGACCATTAATGGCTGTCGTAAGAGTTCCCACCGTCACCGACAGATCTCTGGCTACGGAAGACATACTCCGGGGTTCTCCCAGACCAATGACTTCTATAATATGCATATCATTATTGGAGATGTCTCTGAATTCTTCTGTAATAATTACCTTTTCTTCCACTTCTATGATCTCATGAAACAGTTTCATTATCACCTCGCAGGGTGTATCATATCCCTCCATGCAGTCCTCCATCGATACTCAGAATCCGTCTCTGCGGATTTTCATGCCATGCACTAAAAATCTCTGTCATTATACATGATTTCTCCAGGATTCGCAAGAAATCTCAGGAGAAAGTCTGAAGATATATTCTCCCAATAATGGTCTGACAGTTCCATTGCCGGGAATGTCTTTCTATTGTCCGGGACATAACCAGCTCCGGTTCTGCATATTTATGGAACAAATATCCTGTGAGGAAATTCCCATGTTCTGGTTCAAAAGAAAAATTTGCTTACCTCTGCTGCTGGCCGCCGGACTCCTTATTCTGGCTCTCATATGCGCGCTGGTGTCAGAAATTGATTTTTCCGATGACGCCTCCCTGTTTTTTTCTGATTCTGCCACAGGGAAGAGCGAAGCAGATAAAGCCTTTGAAGCCTATACTGAGGATCTGTTCCGCCAGGAGGTTTCTGCCAATGGCCTTACCCTTCATTATACCCTGGAGGATCCCGCAGCCTATGATATTACCTCATACAGCACAGACCTCGGCTCGTTTTCTGTGGAAAGTCTGCGTATTTCTGCTGCGCTTTCCGAAAATATTTCTGCCGCCCTGGAAGAATTCAATACGGAAAATCTGTCCACAGAAAACAGATTCACCCTTGAAATCCTGAAAGATACCCTGTCCGGATCAATCGCTGCCGCCGCTTTCCCCTATTACGAAGAGCCCCTGCGCCCCTCCACCGGGGAACAGGCACAGCTTCCTGTTCTCCTTGCGGAATATACCTTTTCCGACGCCCGGGATATCAACGATTATCTGGAAATTCTTTCCAGTATTCCTTCCTACTTTGACAGTATCTGTGTGTACGAACAGGAAAAGCAGGACCACGGTCTGTTTATGTCTGACTCTGCTGCTGAAACCGTCATCTCCCAGTGCAGGGATTTCGCGGCCTCCGCAGACAACAATTATCTTCTTTATACCTTTGACGCAAAAGTCGACGCCCTGGACGCTCTTTCCCGGAATGAAAAAGCTGCCTACAAAGAACAGAATCAGGCCATTCTGACCGGCCAGGTACTCCCTGCCTATCAGAAACTGGCAGATACTCTGACGGAATTATATACGTCTGTGTCCGGGGACAGAGGAAACCAGACAGGACTCTGCCATTTCCCGGAAGGAACAGAATATTATCAATATCTTGTAAAATACTATACCGGAAGCGGCGATTCTGTAGAAACACTGCAAAAACGTACAGAAGAAAAGCGTATCTCTGATCTCACGGAGGCCTCTATCCTTCTGGCAGATGATCCGGAACTCCAGGAGGAACTGGAAAGTCTGGAGGAGTCCCCCGGAGAACTTCTTTCCGGAACTCCGGAAGCGATGCTGGAGCATCTGGAAAAAGAAATCCGGAAAGATTTCCCGTCAGTCAGCGGATGCAGCTATACTGTCAGCTATGTGGATGAAGCCATGGAAGATTATCTGGCTCCGGCCTTCTACCTGACCTCGCCCCTGGATCATTTCACAGAAAATTCCATTTATATAAACAAAGCCAGCGGGTACACGGGAATCCAGCTTTTTACCACACTGGCCCACGAAGGCTATCCCGGCCATCTCTATCAGAACGCCGCCTTCTGCAGCACCAGTCCGTTGCCGGTCCGTATGCTGCTGGGACCTGCGGGATATACGGAAGGCTGGGCGACCTATGTGGAAATGCTTTCCTATTATTATGCCGGTCTGTCTGATGAGCTTGCAGAAGCTCTTTCCCTGGAACAGTCAGCCATTCTGAGTCTCTATGCCTCGGCGGATATGGGGATTCATTATGACGGCTGGTCTTTCGACCAGACATATGACTTCTTTTCCGGATACGGTTTTTCCGATGAAAATACAATACGTGAAATTTTTGAACTGATTGTGGAAGAACCTGCCCATTATTTAAAATATTATATTGGCTATATCGAATTTCTGTCTCTGAAAGATTATGCCAGGGAAACTTTCGGAAACGATTACTCAGACCTGCAGTTCCACCAGACAATTCTGGAGATGGGGCCGGCCTCTTTTCCATTGTTAAAAAAATATATTGCAGAATTTTACGACTAAACCCGCGGGATATTTTATACCCCGGCCATATTCCGTTCTACTCTTCTTTTTCCAGAAGCTGCTGATAAATTTCCCGCTTTCCGGTCCCACGGTCCTTTGCCACCTGTTTCATGGCCGCTTTCCGGTCCATCCCCTGGGATGTATAATACTCCATATGCTCTGCCACCGTCATCCGCTCCCAGCCCTGCCGCCGCTCCTCCAGCAGCTCCGCGGGATCGCGCCCTTCAATGACAATTACACATTCCCCGCGCGCTTCATTGGCTTCATACCATGCAACAGCCGCGGAAAAAGTCGTCCGGAACACAGTCTCAAACCGCTTTGTCAGTTCCCGGCAGACAGTTATTCTACGCTCTCCCAGCGCATCGTACAAGTCCTTTAATGTAGAAACCAGATGATGCGGCGCTTCATAAATAATCAGCGTTCTGGTATCTGTTTTCAGCTCCTCCAGAATTGCCCGCCGTTCCTTCTTTTCTCTTGGAAGGAAAGCCTCAAAAGAAAACCTCCTGGCAGGAAGTCCGGATAAAGTCAGGGCGGTCACACAGGCTGCCGGCCCCGGCAGGGAAGTCACTTCAATGCCCTGCTCATAACAGATTCTCACCAGCTCCTCGCCGGGATCTGAGATTCCCGGCGTACCGGCATCCGTAATCAGCGCCACATTCTTCCCGGAACGCATTTTTTCAATCAGCTGATACGCCTTATCTATTTTATTATATTCATGATAGCTGGTCATCGGCGTCCGGATATCAAAGTGATTCAGCAGATGAATCGAATTTCTCGTGTCCTCCGCCGCAATCAGGTCCACTTCTTTTAAAGTGCGGAGGACGCGCAGTGTGATATCTTCCAGATTCCCGATGGGGGTTGCGCATAAATATAGTTTTCCGGCCATAATCAGTCCTCCCGTTTAATATCCGTAAATCTCTGTAATCTCGTCTGTATATTTCCCCGGCTCCCGGAACACAATCAGCGGTTTCTCTACTGTCATTCTGGCTCTTCCTCCCCGGAGCCCCTCCAGCAGTACCATATTAGGCTCCCGGTCCACATACGGGTAAACCAGCCTCATCCGTTTCGGCTCAATCCGGTACTGCACCATCAGGGAGATGATTTCAGCCAGACGGAAAGGACGGTGAACCATGTAAAACCGTCCTCCCGGCATAAGAAGCTTCGCGCTCTCCCGGATCACATCCTCCAGGGTACATAAAATCTCATGGCGGGCAATCAGTTTCGCCTCATCCGGATTCGGAATTCCGTGCTGTGCCGTCATATACGGCGGATTTGATGTGATAACATGAAAAGAAGATGCTCCAAAAATATCTGAAGCATCCTTAATGTCCCCTTCCACAATCCGGATCCGTTCTTCCAGATGATTCAGCGCCGCACTCCGTCTTGCAAGATCAGCGCTGTATTTCTGGATCTCCAGTCCGGTAAAATGCCGGCCCGGAGTCCTGGCTGACAGCAAAAGCGGGATTATACCGTTTCCGCAGCCCAGATCCAGACAATCCTCCCCCCGCTTTACCCGGGCAAATCCGGACAGCAGCACCGCATCCATTCCGAAACAGAACTTCTGTGGATTCTGAATAATTTTATAATTGTTTCTCTGAAGCTCGTCTATACGTTCTCCTGGCAGCAGATCAGTCATTTAACCTGGATTTCCCTCCCTTGTCCTCTAAAGCAGACAGTTCCTTCAGCTCCTCTTTCGACAATTTGCCATTCTCCTTCCGGCGCTTTCCCCGGAACTTTAACTGCTTTACCGGATACTCCCGGACCTCTTTTTCTTCACCGGTATCTACAATTACCTTCACCAGCTCCCGCAGCACATTAACATTCTGGACCTCGCCTTTCAGTCCGTCTGGCGTAGTTACCCTGTCTCCTATACCGGGCATCCGGCTGTTAAGATACTCATAATTCTCCTGCTCGTTTTTCAGACAGCACATCAGTCTCCCGCAGGTTCCCGAAATCTTGGACGGATTCAGAGACAGGTTCTGCTCCTTCGCCATTTTAATGGAAACCGGAGCAAACTCTGACAGGTACGTATGGCAGCACAGCGGCCGTCCGCAGATACCGATCCCGCCCAGAATCTTTGTCTCATCCCTGACGCCGATCTGGCGGAGTTCAATTCTGGTGCGGAAAACGCTGGCCAGATCCTTGACCAGTTCACGGAAATCAATCCTTCCATCTGCGGTAAAGTAAAACAACAGCTTATTATTATCAAAGGTATATTCCGCCTGGACCAGCTTCATTGCCAGTCCGTGTTTATGAATCTTTTCCAGGCAGATGCGGTATGCTTCCTTTTCTTTTTCGTGATTCTTCTCCTCTATCCGGTCATCCTCCGCAGTAGCCACACGGATCACCGCCTTAAGCGGAAGTACCACTTCATCATCCGCCACCTGCTTTGGCGGCATAATCACCGTCCCATACTCCACTCCCCGGGCAGTTTCCACAATTACATGCGTCCCCCGCTTCATGGAAAGTTTTTTGGGATCAAAATAATAAATCTTGCCCGCCTGTCTGAAACGGACTCCTACCACTTTTATCATATAATATTCTCCTTTATATTTAACAATAACAGTTCCAGCGTCAGCTCAAAATTCACGTTCGCGCGTATCCTCCGGCCTGCTGTCCCGATTTCTTCCAATATCCTGTTCAGACCGGGAAAAGATCCCCGTTCCGCCATCTGCCGGATCACAAAAGCCTGCTCCTTAAAGACCAGACGGCTTTCCTGCCCGGTTGACTTATATAATAGCACATCGCGAAATAAAAGCAAAAGCAAATCAAAAAAAACCTGTATCTTTTCCTTATACTCATTCAGGGGCTTCAGCTCCTGCATCAGTTCATACACCGGAATATCCCCCAGTCTCCGGATCAGCTGTACGGCAAAATCTTTCAGTTCATTAAACTCCTCTGAAGAAGCCAGAAGTACTGCCTGTCCTACATTGCCCTGGGCAAAAGCCACACAGACGTCTGCCTGGTAGTCGGGAATCTGGCGGCTGCGCATAAGAAACTTCCGGATCAGGCTGTCCTCCACCGCTTTCAGGCGCAGAGACACACACCGGGAACGGATCGTTGGCAGAAATGAGTCCCCATTGGTTGTCAGAAGCAGAATCACCGCATATTCCGGCGGTTCCTCGATTGTTTTCAGCAGCGCGTTCTGGGCCTGCACATTCATCTTTTCCGCTTCGTCTACTATATATATTTTATATCTGCTGCTGTAAGGCTTTATAGAAATATCCTGATTTATCTGACGTCTCACATCATCTACAGAAATCGCCGTCTTCTCATGGGTGACATATATAATATCCGGCTGATTTCTGCCGGCGGCCTGTCTGCAGGACCGGCACTCCATACAGGGCTCCATTCTCTCCGCCCGCTCTCCTGCCTCCTCCGAAACACTGCCTTCCGCATCTGCCGGAATGCCAGGCAGCAATATTTGTCCGGGCGCCTTCTCCCCCGATACAATTCCATGGATTGTCTGACACTGGAGAGCCGCGGCAAAGGCTTCCGCTATCAGCCGTTTGCCGGAATGCTCCGGACCGTCCAGAATATAAGCATGAGACACCTTATTCATGGAAATCGCATTTTTCAAATGGCTGATAATATCTCTGTGTCCGATAATATTCTGAAATCCTGCCATTTCCAGCTCCTTTCCCGACCCTGTTACACTGTTCCGGCCTCTCCGGCGCCGTCATGCTCTTCTTTCTGCTCCGTCTGCCCCGCGATATACGCCGCAATCTCGCCCAGCGCCTGCTCCATAGTACAATTTTCAAAACCTTTCCCGATCCCGGCTTCCCGGAGCTTTTCCGGGGAAAAATCCTCTTCATCCGCCAGAAATCTGCGGCACATTTCCAGATATTTCGGATTTTCCTGACTGCGCTCCCGGGCCAGGGCCCTTGAAAGACGTTCCCCGTCATTCACCCATATATAAACAGGCACCACATACTCAGCTCCAAAAAAGTCCCGGAGCTTTTCATAGGCTTCCAGCGTCCCGATCATCAGATAGCTGCCGGTTTCCAGACAGATCTGTCCGTCATCTGCCGTAAAGTACCTCCACAGACCGTGAACGGTATGATACTCCCGGATCTCTATAATCCGTCCCTCCCGTTCCATCCGGGCAGCCTCGTCCGGCGTCCGGAAAAAGTACGTCTCCCCGTCCACTTCCCCCGCCCTCGCCGGCCTGGTCGTGTACGGGATCACCCGATGCAGTCCGAGATTCTTTCTCTCCAGAAGCTCTCTGTATATTGTGTCCTTTCCGGACGCGCTTTTTCCCATAAGACAAAAAATTTTCCCCATATCATTCTCTCCGATACTCCTGCGTCTTCTGCCTTCCGCAGGACGCCTGTATCATTTAGTATAATAATTTCTCAGGTATTTGTAAAGCACACAATCTGTACCTTCCGCCCTTCCGGATCCCGCATTCCCTGCACCTGCATTCCCCGCTTTCTGCAGGCTCCGATCTGTCTTACCGTCCGCCCGGTGATCACTTCCCCCGGAGCAATGACCGGAATTCCCGGCGGATAAAGATAAATAAACTCACCGGAAATACATCCCGCCGCGTCCTCCAGCAGAATCTCTCTTTTTTCGCTCTTCAGAGCCTCCGCCAGCTCCATTCTCTTCTCCTGGGGCCGGTACAGTTCCGCCGGAGCAAGCGGATCCTGGCTGCGGCAAATATCCATCCCAGGATCTGCCGCAATTCTGTCAATCTCTTCCAGCGCACCCCGCAGACGCCGGAAACCATCATCCGTATCCATAATCGAAGTAAGCGCCGTGACATAATGGCCGGATACCATTTCCATCTGAAGATGATACTTCCCCAGCAGAAGATCATACAGCTCCTGCCCGTTCAGGCCAGCTCTCTGTGCTGAAATCAGAATTTTGGAATTATCCTTCGCCCAGACCCCTTGTTCCGTTCTCCCGCAGGAGTCCGCGGAAGACCACCAGGGATACAGCCGGACATACTCCAGTGATCCGCATCTTTCATAAAACTCTTCCAGACGCTCTTCAAATTTTCTGAACAGACTTTCTGTTTCCTGCGCCGGACAGCCGTAACGTTCCATATCCTTCTGTATAATCCTGACACAGCGATCCATTCCGGCCATAAAAACATAGGATGGGGAGCTGGTCTGAAAAATACCCAGATACCGTTTTACCTGTTCCGGATCAAACAGATATCTTCCCTGTATCTTTTTCATGTGAAGCGCCGCCGTCTGTGTATAGGACGGCAGGGTCTTATGAAGACTCTCAATACAGAGATCTGCTCCCAGTGTCACGGCTTTCCGCGGAAAACCATCTGAAAATCCAAAATGGGCTCCATGCGCCTCATCCACAATCAGAGGAATGCCCCTCTCATGAACCATCCCGGCCAGAACCTCTATGTCAGAAACAATCCCGTCATAGGTAGGAGACGTAATCACCACTGCCGCCACATCGGGAAACAGTTCCAGCTTTTCCTGTACCTGGCCGGGCGAAATACTCCCCTGGATGCCGCTCTCCGCAGTCTCCGGATACAGATATTCTGCCTGCAGTTCCATAAGATAAACCGCATGATACACTGCCTTATGGCAGTTTCTTGCAATCAGAACGCGGTCTCCTCTCCGGACTCCTCCGCAGATTGCCGCCAGCAGACCCCCGGTGCTTCCATTGACAAGATAAAAGCTTTCATCCGCCCCGGAGATTTCCGCCAGCCGTCTCTGTCCTTCACTGATAATCCCTTCCGCATGATGCAGATTGTCAAATCCGTCAATTTCTGTAATATCGATCTCCTCCGGGCTCCAGTCTCCCAGTTTCCGGCGTTTATGTCCCGGCATGTGAAAGGGATAGATATCTGTTTTACTATATTCCATTAATTTCCGGTCAAGATATTGCTCCATATATTTTCACACCTCGCCAGATCATTATAACACACTTGTATTTCTTCGCGCAAAAAAAGACACATCCCAAAAGGATGTGCCTCTTCTTTATGTATTCCGCACAGAACAGATACGGACAACAACATCTTATTTCTGCTCGAACATATCGTCGTTCAGTCTTCTGACATCGTCATCAATAGGCTGAACCTTCAGCAGGAGCGCGAAAATGACAGCTACCACAGCCATTACAAGCATTACTCTGTAGGCAGCCATATAGCTGAAGTTCGTTCCCACAAGACCTACTACAGAAATACCGACGCCAGTCATAATAGCATTCAGCGGCTGGATTACCCGGAATGCATTCTGGAAATCATAACGTCCCCAGATTCCCAGCGTACAGGAAACCATCATGTTGGAAGATCCTCCCAGCATCAGAGCCAGGATCGGAAGAGCAACATAATGGAGCGCCCGGAAATCTGTAATATTCATAAAGATCGCAACTGCCGCCAGTGCGTTGATCAGGACAGTGGTGGGCTTTGTGCCAATCTTTACATCCAGCCATCCGATAAACGCAGAACCGGGGATGGCAACAATGCCCGCTATTGCAAGCATCACAAGAACCTCTGCCTGCTGATACCCCTGCTCCAGGAATTTCGGCAGAAAGTTTGACATGATACCCATGGACAGGAATCCGCCGATACCCACAGTAACCCACATAATCCACATACGACCGCAGGTGAGACATCTCTTAATGGTCCATTTGGATGTCTTGAGGTACTCCATACTCTCCTCAAATTTTTTCTTTGCCGCTTCAAAATCATAGTTATGATTATTGTCCGGATACGCACCCTTCTCTTCCGGAAAATCCTTCGAATAAAACAGAACAATAATACCCACGACCAGAGCAATAACACCCAGAAGTATATAATAATTGCCCAGAGAAGGACCTGCAAATACACTGCACAGGGAAGTGGTAGTCGCGGCAGACAGGGGGTAACCCGCAGTAGCAATACCGATGGCCACGCCACGCTTGGTGGGGAACCAGTTACCAATTACCTGATAGCTTAACAGCATGGCTCCTACCAGCGCCAGCACATAGCATACAAAATAACCGACGCAGTAAATCGCGACAGCAGCCTGTCCTTTACCGCTTAACTGAAGCCCTGCTGTACGTGACCAGACAAACGCGAAGACACCGGTGAAGATCATCGCAAACGCCCACATCTTTGACGCGGTTTTCATAGCCATCAGCTTACCAAACAGAATAGAACCCAGAATACCCACAACGGTAGCAATACTGGACAGTGAATACAGGATATTTGTATTAACTCCCAGCTCGCCCAGGACAGGGATAGTCACATTCAGGGAATCCGATGTCAGCGCGGAATACAGATAGCACGTCAGGAATGCCAGAATAACAATCACCAGACCCTTCGGCCCGATATTCCACGCATTTGTTTTTTTGTTTTCCATACCGAAAAAACCTCCTTAAAACTTTGTGAAATCATTATATTTTTCTTAATAAAAATAAAAAAAATATAAACCCTTACAGAGTAAGTTTATATTATATATAACTTAAAGTCAAGTCACATTCACTAAAAAAAGCTATTTTTCACATTTTATATTTAGCGTTTTTTACCAAATTATCAGTTTGTTCCAGGAATAATCTGTCTTTTATGGCGATTTTCCGACAAAATACACTTTATTCCCCCCGGGAAAGGCTTTTTTCCAGCATCTCCATAAAAAACGCAATTGCCGGATTGTAATTACTCCTGCGCCATGCCATCGTAACGTCATGTCCCTTCGCCTCCTCCATCCGGATTTCTCTCAGAATAACATGGGGATTCTGCTTTTCTATGGTTCTGTCCGACGTGACCGCTACGGCTTTCCCTGTTTCCACCCAGAGCATAACATCCTCCATCTTATGTACAAAGCGTACTTCCGGATGGATCCCGCTTTTCTCCAGAAGGTTCATGATAAACTTATGTCCCTCTTTACTGGCGCTTTCTTCCAGCTGGACAAAACATTCTCCCGCCAGATCGCCAAGGCACAGATCCGCCTTTCCTGCCAGCGGATGCTCCCTGGGAAGCATAATACAGGAATTAAACTTCTGAATATCAGCTGTCACCAGTTCTTTCCAGTCAGAGAGGGAAAATCCATAAGTCAGTACAAGATCCAGGCTTCCGTCATAAAGCCTCTGGGGAAGTTCCTCCAGGGAATCCCGTTCAAGATACAGTGCAATATTCTTATACTTTTCCTGGAATGTCTTTAACACCCCAGGAAAAAGCTCAGATATATCATAAATATCCAGAAATCCGATCCTCAGATGACCTTCATATCCTTTATTTGCCGTTCTTGCATCACATACTGCCTGAGTATAATATTCAAGAATCACTTTACACCTTCCATAAAACAGGCTCCCGCCAGGAGTCAGCTTCAGCTGTTTTTTGTCCCTCAGAATAAGCTGCGTTCCCAGCTCCTCCTCCATTGCGCTGATCTGACGGCTGAGAGCCGGCTGGGTGATAAACAGAATTTTCGCCGCCTCTGTAAAACTCAGATGTTCTGCCACCGCAATAAAATATCTGATCTGATTGAATGTCATTCCGCCCATCCTCCATACTATATTTCTGACTTTTCTTTATATAATAAATAATTATACTTTTTCTATAACCAGATGGCAACTCTGTTATAACAGAAAGACATGATCCCATGTCTCCTTTGCATGTATTAATTTATGTCCATTACTTATATACAGAAATATTTCATGTTACACTAACTGGGAAATCTGATATGGATTCAGGAGGTATAATTTATGAAGGTTATTGCTATTGTTGCCGGCAGACACAACGGCAACAGCGAGATTCTCGCAAAAGAGGCTCTGCTTGCCTGTCAGGAGGCCGGGGCAGAATGTAAACTTATTAACTTATTTGATTACCACATTGAGATGTGTACCGGATGTGAATCCTGTACCATGCAGATGGGCGATGTCGCGCAGGGAAAGGGTACATACAAAGGATGTATCTTAAAAGAAAAGGATGATATGGACAAGATTGTCAACGAAGTACAGTCCAGCGACGGCGTGATCATCGCGGTTCCGTCCTACGACCTCGGCCCCAGCGCCCTTTATCTGAAATATGCCCACCGCTGCCTGGCCTATGAAGTTTCTTTCCGTCTGGCCATCGGCGAATTAAAGAAAGATCCTCATCTGGTCGGCGGGCTCATTGCGGTTGGCGGTTCCTGCCACGACTGGCAGACATTTACTCTGGAGGTTCTGGGCGCGTCCCTGTTTACCCAGTCCATTCAGTGTGTGGATCAGCTTATGGCCACACGCGATGGCCGGCCGGGCAATGTTCTCATACATGAAGACCAGCTGGCAGCCGCGCGTAAGATGGGTGAAAATATCATTACTGCCATCAACACTCCCGTGGAAGAGCGGAAATGGCTGGGGGATCCGGACGCAGGCGTATGTCCGAGATGCCATTCTTCCCTTATCTATCCGGGCGATCCTCACTGGGATGGCGTCGAATTTCCCTTTGAGTGCGCAGTCTGCGGTACCGGCGGCGATCTGGTATTAGATAAGGAAACCGGAAAATACAAATTCGTGGTAGCTCCCAACGGCCTGATCCGTGACCGCAATATCAACAAGGCCCGCGAAGAGCATCTAAATGAGATCGTTCAGACAAGGATTGAATTTCTCCAGAAGCAGGGCGAAATAAAAGAAAAATACGATTTCTATAAGAAACTGAAATTCCCGGCAGTTTAAATTGCCGGAAAATAACCGGGCATCTGCTGCCCGGTTATTTTCTATAACTAATGTCCCTTCCGCCGTTTTCTCCACTTCCGGTTTTCCCTGATTGTTTTATATCTTCTGTCGCGTTTCTTTTTTTTCCGGAAACAGCGGCGAATATTATTGTAAAGGAAAACGACTGCCAGAAAGACCGCAGCCGCAATCACCACAATAATTACAACTGCCTTTATTATCTGTTTCAGACGGGCGGCGGACACTAGCGACGCCCCGGATGAATCTCCTGATCCTGTATCGCCCTGAGCCGCAGCCTCAGATTCTGCGCTGCTGCTGTCAGAAATCCCGGTCGTTTCCCCAAACTCATACGTTGCTCCGCTGGCCCCTGTGGTAACCACATCCGCGGATCCCACCACTCTGCCTCCATATGAATAAACAAGAGTTCCTACCACATCCCCGGACACATTGTCATAAGAAATTTCTATATCCGTATCCTGGAAATCTGCATTAACCGGCAGAATAATCTCTGCATCCGCATCCAGTTCGGCAAAGGGTTCCGCGTATCCAAACAGTGAACTGTCTGCCTGACCGGAGGATGCATACCGTGTTTCATTCTCGGATACATTATACATTTTATAGTTTGCAAAGCAATAATCAAATAATGTCGTAGTGTCCTGGTAATGGGTACTCTGGGAATTCATGATAACACAGATCAGAAGCATCCCATCCTGCTCCGCGTAAGTCACCAGGGTGCTTCCTGCCGCCGATGTATATCCGGTCTTTCCTCCGATGCAGGAATCATACAGATACTGGGTTCCCTTATATGCGCTGAGCATCTGATGATGATTGTTCAGCGGCGTAGAATCCTCATGCTTATTCGTAGGCGGAATCGTATACGATACTGTTCCGGTAATCTGACGGAACGTACTGTTCTCAATCGCCGCTTTGGAAATCAGGGCCATATCACGGCAGGTTGTCACATGGCTTTCATCCGGCAATCCATTGGGATTATTGAAATGCGTATTCGTGCAGCCAAGCTCTTCCGCCTTTTCATTCATCATGTCCACAAATGTCTGACTGCTTCCGCCCCCTACATGCTCTGCTACTGCGTAAGCACATTCGTTTGCCGACTCCAGCATGACTGCGTACAGACACTGCTCCATGGTCATCTCTTCATCCAGGTCCCTTGCTATATGGGAACTATCTCCCTCATTTTCAAAAACCGCCTCTGCCGAAAAAGTTACGATCTCATCCATGGAACTGTTTTCAATCGCCAGAAGCGTAGTCATAATTTTGGTAATACTGGCCGGATAATGAACCTCGTCCGCATTCTTCTCATACAAAACCGCCCCTGTATTCGCTTCCATCACAATGGCACAGGGCGAGTCTATCTGGGGCCCCGACGGCCAGTCGGTATCTTCCGCGCCATAAACAGGGATCACGCCGGCGCTCCCCAGAGCGGTAACCGCAGCCAGCAGAACCGCTCCCGCTTTTTTCCATAGTTTTTTCATAATGTTCTCACTTTTAAATTTCCTTTGTTTTGGTTCTTTTAGTATGCCATATAATAGAAAATTCGTCAAAACATTTATCTGTTCTGACGAATTTTCTGATCCTGTTTCAGCCATAGACCCGGACTGAAGTCTTTTTATTTCTGTTTTCTGCGGTGAAGAATTGCCTTGATTGCCTGTATAATAAACAAATTCGCCACAGAAAGAACAAATAGCATCACCAGCTTAAATGCATCCAGGGGAACCACCTGGAATACGGACTGCAGAGGGGGAATCAGCAGTACGGCACACAGCAGAAGGAGTCCTATAAAGAAAGCCCCGATCAGATAACGATTATCAAAGAATCTCTTTGTAAAGATAACCGGTACTGCCGCTTTACTGTTAAATCCATGGACCAGCCTGGACAGACAGAGCGTTGCGAAAGCCATTGTCTTCGCACATGCTTCGCTTTCAGTCAGCCCGATATGGTAGGCAATCATGGTCATAGCCCCGATCACTATACCCTGGATCAGAATTGTTTTTACAAAGCTTCCCGTCAGAATCGATTCATTCTTCGGTCTTGGCTTCTCCTCCATTACCTCATGAGAATGAGGCTCCAGACCCAGGGCGATCGCGGGAAGACTGTCTGTCAGCAGATTGATGAACAACAGATGCACCGCTGCGAAGGGCGCCGCAAGTCCTACGATGCAGGCATACAGAACCGCCAGAATACCCGCCATATTTCCCGAAAGCAGGAACTGGATAGATTTCTTAATATTGGCGTACACATTACGACCATTTTCAACTGCCTTAACAATGGAAGCAAAATTGTCATCCGTGAGAATCATGGACGCCGCATCCTTCGCCACATCGCTTCCTGTAATTCCCATGGCGACTCCTACATCTGCCTGCTTCAGGGCAGGCGCGTCATTGACGCCGTCGCCAGTCATGGAAACGATATTTCCTTTCTTCTGCCATGCCCGGACAATCCGGATCTTATGCTCCGGCGATACTCTGGCATAGACCGCCACATCTTCCACAAAATCTTCCAGCTGTTCATCGGTCAGCGCATCCAGTTCTGACCCTTCCACTACCTTTCTCTCATCTGTGAGAATGCCGATCTTACGGGCGATAGCAGCGGCTGTCACCTTGTGATCTCCTGTAATCATTATCGGACGGATACCCGCGCTGATACAGGTGGCAACAGCATCTGCCGACTCGGTTCTCGGCGGATCCATCATGGCTGCCAGACCAACAAAAATCAGGTCTTTCTCATCTTCCATGGTAATATGGCAGTCATCCACAGGTTTATAAGCAAATGCCAGTACGCGGAGTCCCTGCTCTGAAAAATGAAGCGTTTCTTTCTGGATTCTCTCC
Source organism: uncultured Eubacterium sp. (assembly GCA_964387345.1). Classification (GTDB taxonomy): domain Bacteria; phylum Bacillota; class Clostridia; order Lachnospirales; family Lachnospiraceae; genus Eubacterium_I. Next base: position 28,752 of record CAYLWI010000006.1, read on the forward strand.
CGGAATCCATCATCCACCGGAACAACTCCTTCCGGAGTCTCCACAAATGAAACACGTTCAATCATGACATCCTCAGCGCCCTTGGTGATACAGACCTGCTGCCCCTTATAATTATTGACCGTAGACATCAGCTTCCGGTCTGAATCAAAGGGTATCTCTCCCAGACGGGGATACATGGCTCTGGTCTCCGCCGGAGCCCTGTCATAATTCTGGCTCAGATGTACCAGCGCAATCTCAGTAGGATCTCCTATGGCTGTTCCATCTTCCTCAATGGCATCCGAACATAAAACACCAAAATCAATCAGCTTTTCCGCTGTTTTTCCTGTGACATCCGGGAAGCTGCTGCCGCAGTCTGTCACTTCCCCGTCACTGAAATACTGCATAACCGTCATCTTGTTCTGTGTCAGAGTACCTGTTTTATCTGAACAGATCACAGATACGCTTCCCAGACCTTCCACTGCCTGGAGCTTACGGATAATCACATGTTCCTTTACCATTTTCTTGGTGCCAAATGCCAGAACGATGGTTACAATAGAACTTAACGCTTCCGGAATCGCGGCGACGGCCAGAGCCACCGCAAACAGGAAGGCTGACATAATATCCTCTCCACGGAACACACTTAACGCAAATACCACTGCACAGATAATCAGAATTAACAGCGACAGCTTCTTTCCGAACTGATCCAGGGATACCTGCAGAGGCGTTTTTGATTCTGAAGTATTTTTCATCAGCTGGGCGATTTTGCCCACTTCCGTATTCATGCCTGTCCCGGATACCACAAAGACTCCCCGTCCATATGTGACATAGCTTCCGGAAAAGACCATGTTCTTCCGGTCTCCCAGGGCTGCTTCCCCCTCAATGGGAAGATCTTCTTTTTCCACGCTGAGACTCTCTCCTGTAAGAGCGCTCTCATTGATCTTCATTCCGGCATTCTCAATAATTCTTCCATCCGCGCAGATATAATCGCCGGCTTCCAGCATAACAATATCGCCAGGCACCACTTCTCTGGAAGGAATTACCAGATTCTTTCCATCCCGCAGAACTTTCGCGTTCGGCGCAGAAAGCTGTTTCAGACTTTCCAGTGACTGATCCGCCTTTACCTGCTGGACGGTTCCCAGAGCTGCGTTCATTGCCAGCACAATCAGAATAACCAGCATACTTTCCCAGTCCCCGAGCACTGCGGAGATGATCGCGGCAACAATCAGAATCATTACCAGAAAGTCTTTCCACTGCTCCGCAAAAATTCTCAGAACACTCTTTTTCCCGGTTTCAGCCAGTTCATTAAATCCGTACTTCTGCTGTCTTGTCCGGATTTCAGCGTCTGTCAGACCATTCTCCCTGCTTTCCAGCCGCTTCAGGGCCTCTTCTCCGGAAACCTGATAAAGAGGCATAGATCCGGCGTCTTTTATCTGGTACAGATCTTCACTTTCCGCCCCCTGTCCTTCCCTGTTTTTGTTCTTTTCCCTGTCCATTCTACAGATCCTCCTTTGGAAATATCATCGTCACAGCATACCCGCCAGCTTTTCGCAAACAAAAAGAAGCGGACATATCTGCTGTATCAGAAATACAACAAAAGTCTCGCTTCTTCGTTACGCTCCGGACTACCGCATTCCAGGTAATCGTACTGACGGACTACGTAAACATGGTCTCCCATGCAAACTACTCCCTTTTGATACAGATACCATATCAGACTCCTCCCCTTCTTGTCAACACAAAATCTTATTCTTGTTTATCTTTTACATTTTCTTTCCATTTTATAAGCAATTTTTTTAACTTTCCTCCGGACTGTGATTTTTTCACATGACGGGACTGACGGTCTTCCTGGTAAAATACGGGCTGTCCACTCTCCAGATCCACATAATTAAAATCCACATAAGCCTCCGTCTCCACCGGAAGCTTCTTCTTTCTGAGAAAATGCTCCGCAATCCGCTTAATCAGATAATAAATGACCGCAAACACCGGTACTCCGAACAGCATTCCCAGAAAACCGAAAATTCCTCCAAACAGCAGGATGGAAAATATCACCCAGAAGGGAGACAGCCCTGTGCTGTCTCCCAGCACCTTCGGTTTAATCACATTCCCATCCAGCTGCTGTATAATCAGGATAATAATCAGGAAATACAACGCATGAATGGGACTCTCCAGACAGATCAGAAGCGCTCCCGGAATCGCCCCGAGGAACGGCCCGAAAAACGGAATGATATTTGTCACGCCTACAATCACGCTGACCAGAAGCGCATAGGGGAATCTTCCGATATACAGCGCGCCGAAGCAGAGAATACCGATAATAATCGCGTCAATAATTTCACCGATGAGAAATCCTCCGAAAATATCATCACTCTTCCGGAGCACCTCCATAATCCGGTTCCCCCCTCTGGGCGGGAATACGGCATATATTATCTTCTTCAGCTGGCTGATAAAGGTCTCCTTTTTCATCAGAATATAAATGGAAATGATAATTCCCACAATAAAATTAAAAAAAGTTTTTATTACGCCGACGACTCCGCTGGTAATATATGTCATCAGCTCCTGGGCCTGATTGAGAAATTCATCCTGGATCCAGTTCTGCAGATACGTCGTACCGTTTGTGATAATATCCCTGACAATGGCCGCCAGGGGCGAATCGCCTCTGGAAAACGTCTGCATACGGCTCATGAGATTCTGTATCTGGTCGGGAAGAGTAGTTGTCAGATTTTCCACACTGATAATGAGCTGCGGGATAATCATACACAGCAGGGCTGCTATAATTCCCAGAAAAACCAGAACTGCTCCGGACGTCGCTATGCTGCGGCTCCGCCTCCTGATCTTTTTCTCATCCGTCATCCGTTTCCGGAAAGCTTTCTGGAGACGCCGCTCAAAAAACATCATTACAGGATTCAGCACATATGACAGCACCGCTCCGATCAGCACTGCCTGCAGCATTTTCCCCAGCGCCTCAACCCCTGAAACCAGCTCGCCAAACCGGAAAATCATGAAAAATATAATAATACAGATCAGAACAACCAGAACAGCCGTGATCCCGATCGCCAGATACGGCCGGAGATTCCCTGCCTTCCTGCCTGGCTGCTCTTCTGTTTTCTTTTTTTCTGTCGTCATCTTCATTCCCCTTTCCAGAAAATGTCCTTAAAGCCAATTATAAGGTAACATCCCTGGAAAGAAAAGGAATTTCGAAAAAGTTTATAATTGCGGTCCAGTCCGGATGTTACTTCAAACAATAATGTCCGGACTGGACAAACACTGTCTGTCTATAGTAAAATCACAAAATGGCAGGGCTGCGGTTCTCTGTTTTGTATTGCATCACGCTCTGCTTTTATTCATTCAGAAAATCAGTGGAAAGGGAGAAATAACATGCGACTGAGAAATGTTCCCGGATCCCGTGAAGTCATCGCGGCACATCCGCTCTGCATTTTAGAAGAAGATCCCCAGGCCGGAAACTGGGCCGGGATTTTTGGCGGCAGCCAGCCCATCCATATTGAAGTCGGTATGGGAAAAGGACAGTTTATTACCACTCTGGCAGCACAGAATCCTTCTGTCAACTACATAGGAATAGAAAAATATTCCAGCGTGCTGGTCCGGGCTCTTGAGAAACTGGACGCTCTTGAAACGCCCCTTCCCAACATCCGTTTTATCCGCATGGACGCGGAAAATATCTGCTCCATGTTTGCGGAAAATGAAATTTCCCGGATTTATCTGAACTTCTCAGATCCCTGGCCCAAGGACCGGCACGCGAAACGCCGTCTGACTTCCCGGCAGTTTCTGGACCGCTATGACCATATCCTGGTTCCGGAAGGCCGGATCGAGTTCAAGACCGACAATCAGGATCTGTTCCGCTTTTCCCTGGAACAGGTAGAACCGGCCGGCTGGAAACTGGATGCGTCAACCTGGGATCTTCACCATGACCCGGAACTGAATACCGGAAATATCATGACAGAATACGAGCAGAAATTTTCTGCCCGGGGAAACCCGATCTGCAAGATGATTATTTCCCGTTAAACCGTCTTCCGCATCCCGGAAAAAGCGCCCTTCTCTGGAAAGAAAACTCCGGAAAAGGGCGCTTTTCTGTGTATTACCGCAGCTGCATTTCTATTGTAAAATCACTTCCGGCTGCATCCACCTTCGCATAGCTTCCGCAGATCAGAGGCATAGCCGGCGGAATATGTCCGATATCCAGATCCATAAGAACAGGCACTCCGTATTTCCCCAGAATCCCTGTTACAGCCTCATACTGATCCAGATTAATAAACACTTCTCCGTGATGCAGGGGACGTCCGATCAGGAATCCCTTTACATGGCGGAACCAGCCTGCCTGCTCCATCTGCCACAGCGCCCGGCGGATTCCCATGGGATTCAGATCACAGGCTTCCAGAAACCAGAGAATCCCGTCCTCTTTATATCTGTCAACAAAAGCCCTCACCCCGTCAAACTTTGTTCCCGGGAACAGGGTCAGTATATCCATACACCCGCCAATCAGCCGCCCTTCCACATGAATGTCTTCATCCGGAACGCTTACTCTGACGCAGGGTTCCGTCACATGATAAGGAGCCAGCGGATTCTCCTCATCTTTCAGACTTTCTTTTTCATACAGATCATATCCATGGACAGTAAGATTCTTTCCAGTCAGCACATTAAAAGCGTCCCCGATGGCCGGATGCCAGGGCTCCATTCCAAATGCCGCCGCGCAGGGGCCATAAATGGAAGCCGTGTCACAAAGCGTAGTAAGCAGGAACGTCATATTGGTATTATCAGAATATCCCAGATACCATTTGGGCGCCGCCTCCCGGATCCGGTCGAAATCCATATAATTCAGATCCTCACACATCAGCTCTCCGCCTCCGCAGGAAATCAGCACATCACTGGTTCGGCTGCAGTAATAGTCCGTCAGTTCCCGGGCGCATTTCTCCGGCGTGTTGCTGATCCCAACCCCGCAGCCCTCATAACAATTCGGGCCCAGCTCCGTTCTGTATCCCATTTTTCTGAACTTTTCCAGGGCATGATTAAATGCGGACCGGTATGGTTCTATATTGCAGCCAAAGGACGGCGCTACAAACCCGATGGTTCCATCTTCTTTTAAAAATTCCGGATATCTCATAGTCTCTCTCCTTATCCCGTTTTCCCGATTCATGCGGCAGAAGCTTCCCCTCCCGCCGGATATGCATATTATAACACGATATCCCGGCTGAATATAGTTTTTTCGCGCAAAAAGAGACTGACATACCTCTCTTCTGAAATATGTCAGTCTCCTGCTTATATTCTGTCTGGAATCCGGATTCTTTACTCCAGCTCAAAAGCGCCTGTATACAGCTGATAATACGTACCCTTCTGGGCAATCAGCGAATCATGATCGCCCCGCTCGATAATGTGTCCCAGTTCCAGAACCATGATCACATCAGAATTCATGATGGTGGATAATCTGTGGGCAATTACAAATACGGTACGTCCTTTCATCAGAGCATCCATACCTCGCTGGACAATAGCCTCGGTGCGGGTATCAATGGAAGATGTCGCCTCATCCAGAATCATAACCGGCGGATCTGCCACTGCCGCGCGGGCAATGGAAATCAGCTGCCGCTGCCCCTGGGACAGACCGCTGCCGTCGCCGGAAAGCACCGTATTATATCCATGCGGAAGCATCCGGATAAAGCTGTCGGCATTTGCCAGCTTCGCTGCCGCGATACATTCCTCATCGGTAGCATCCAGCTTGCCATACCGGATATTATCCATAACAGTTCCCGTAAACAGGTTTACATCCTGGAGCACTACGCCCAGGGAACGTCTCAGAGACGGTTTCGCAATCCTGCTGATATCAATACCATCGTAGGTAATTGTTCCCTTCTGGATATCATAGAACCGGTTGATCAGATTGGTGATTGTCGTCTTACCGGCGCCGGTAGCTCCTACAAAAGCCACCTTCTGTCCCGGCTCCGCATACAGTGTAATATCATGAAGAACCGTTTTATCCGGCACATATCCGAAATCCACATTATGGAATTCCACATGACCTTTCATCTCCACCATATCGAAGGATCCGTCCTCTTTCGGGATCTTCCACGCCCAGCGGTTCGTACGCTCCCGGCACTCTGTCAGCTTTCCATTTTCTTCCTTTACCCGGACCAGCGTCACATCGCCGTTATCCTCTTCAATATCCTCATCCATCAGAGCAAAAATACGCTCTGCGCCGGCAAGAGCCATAACTACGAAGTTCAGCTGCTGGGACACCTGGCTGATCGGATTAATAAAGCTCCGGGACAGCTGCAGGAAGGAAGCGATCGCGCCTAAGGACAATACTCCGATACCCGACAGACTTATATTTGTGACGCCTGCAATACCCAGGGCGCCGCCTACAATGGCAATTACCACATACAAAATAAATCCGATATTATTCATGATCGGCATCAGAATATTTGCATAGGTATTTGCCTTTGCCATATTTCCAAAAAGCTCATCATTCTTTTTATCAAAACCTTCGATGGCCTTTTCCTCGTGACAGAACACCTTTACAACCTTCTGGCCGTTGATCATTTCCTCAATATAACCGTTTACATCGCCCAGAGAAGACTGCTGTCTTACAAAATACCGGGCGCTGCCGCCGGCAATCTTTCCGATTACCAGGAAAATAATGAAAACAAATGCAATTACAATCAACGTCAGCCATACACTGACCGTCAGCATGGAAACAAACACTGCCACCATGGTAATTGCCGAATTCAGCATCTGCGGAATACTCTGGGAAATCATCTGACGCAGAGTGTCTGTATCATTGGTATAATGACTCATGACATCGCCGTGAGTATGCGTATCAAAATACCGGATCGGCAGCTGCTGCATGTGCTCAAACATCTCGTCACGGATTTCCTTCAGAATTCCCTGCGCCACAACAACCATCAGCCGGTTATAAATCAGCGCCGCGACAACACCGCCTGCAAATATCGCAGCCATTTTCAGAATATACTGTGCCAGCCCCGCGAAATCCGGATTATCCTGGGTCAGAAGCGGCATGATATAGTCGTCAATCAGACTCTCAATAAACAAACTGGCTAAAGCCGTGGTAATTGCCGCAAAAATAATACAGCATATAACTATAGTAAACCGGATCTTATACTTCCCGAGATAACCCAGCAGCCGTTTCGCGGTTCCCTTCGCATCTCTTGCTCCTGATCTGTTATTCACTCAAACCACCGCCTTTCTGCTGAGATTCAAACGTTTCACGATAAACCCTGTTCGTTTCCAGCAATTCCTCATGGGTGCCGACGCCGATAATCTTACCATCTTCCATAACAATGATTTTATCCGCATCGTCAATTGAAGAAATACGCTGTGTAATAATAAATTTGGTAGTTTCCGGAATCTCTTCCGCAAAAGCTTTACGGATCAGCATATCTGTCCTGGTATCTACCGCGCTGGTGGAATCGTCCAGGATCAGGATCTTCGGCTTCTTCAGCAGAGCCCGGGCAATACACAGACGCTGCCGCTGTCCGCCGGAAACGTTAGTTCCTCCCTGCTCAATGTAGGTGTCATACTTATCCGGGAAGCGCTGGATGAACTCATCTGCCTGGGCCAGCTTACAAACACGTTCCAGCTCTTCATCAGAAGCGTCCTCATTTCCCCAGCGGAGATTTTCCTTGATTGTACCGGAAAACAGAACATTTTTCTGGAGAACCATGCCCACCTCTGTACGAAGAGTATCAATATCATAATCCCGGACGTCTACGCCTCCGACCTTCACACAGCCTTCTGTCACATCATACAGACGCGGAATCAGCTGCACCAGACTGGACTTGGCAGAACCGGTTCCTCCCAGAATACCCACACGTTCCCCGGGCCGGATTTCCAGATTAATGTCTGTAAGCACATCACGCTCCGCGTCTTTCGCGTACCGGAAGGACACATGGTCGAAGACAATGCTTCCGTCTTTAACTTCTTTTACAGGATTTTCTTTATTCTGAATATCACTTTCCTCATCCAGGATTTCAATAATACGCCTTGCAGAAGCCACCGACATGATTACCATAACCATAATCATGGCGATCATCATCAGGCTCATGAGGATCTGCATCGCGTAGGTAAACATACTCATCAGTTCACCGGTTGTCAGACCGCCCGCGATTCCGCTGGTATTTCCGCTTAAAACAATCGCCTTCGCGCCCAGCCATGCAACCATCAGAATACAGATATAAATAGCCGCCATCATGGCCGGCATATTCAGAGTGATGATTTTCTCAGCTTTACTGAAATCTTTAAAAATGGACTGTGAAATCTTTCCAAACTTCTTAATCTCATAATCCTCACGGGTAAAAGACTTTACCACACGGACTCCCAGCAGATTCTCCTCCACCACTTCGTTTAACCGGTCATAAGTCTTAAATACTCTCTGAAAATAAGGATGAACCCGTATACTGATAAAAGCAAGAACAAACGCCAGGATCGGTACAATGATCAGAAATACGGACGCCAGCTCCTTATTGATTGTAAAAGATACCACTAACGCCACAACCAGCATAATCGGACAGCGGACTGCCACACGGATTATCATCTGAAACGCGTTCTGTACATTCGTTACGTCCGTTGTCAGACGCGTTATAATGCTGGCCGTTGAAAACTTATCAATATTGGAAAAAGAATATGTCTGAACTTTTTCATACATATCTCTCCGCAGATTCCTGGCCAGTCCGGAAGACGCCACCGCCGCCTCTCTTCCTGCCAGCGCGCCGAATAAAAGCGATATAAAGGCAAACACCAGCAAAAGAATACCGTATCTCAGAATGACGGGCATTTTTCCAGGTTCTATGCCGTCATCAATCAGGATTGCCATTACATATGGAATTAAAATTTCCAGTACCACTTCCACAATGACAAAGATGGGAGCCAAAATCGTATTCTTCTTGTACTCACCTATTGACTTCATTAATTTCTTTATCATAGATGCTTTTCCTCCCTCATTTTAATATTGTTCTGCATTCTGTGAATGTAATCGGAAAACTGTTCCAGCTCTTCAGATGTGAAACCGTCCGCCAGGGTAAGCTCCAGTTTCTGAAACTCTTCCCTCATCATCCCGAACAGCTTCCGGGACCGGTCTGTCAGCACCAGCTTCTTCAGCCGCGCGTCTTCGGGAACCTTCTCCCTCACAATCAGCTCCTTCTGGACCATCAGATTGACAACCTTTGACGCTGTAGAGCGGGTGATTCCGAATTTCTTTTCCAGATCCCTCTGAAACACATCGTTTTCTCCCTGCTGGGCAATATAACCGATGATCCAGGCATTCGTCCCGGTCACCTTCTCCACCTGCCTGGCCTGTGGTGAATTCGTCATTGCCCTGTGAATCATATTAGACAAAACCCGTATTTCATTTCCGATTGATCCTTCTATTAATCCATCCATTTTCATCCCTCATTCTGTTTGCTGTCAAACTGTCCGACGCCCAACAATTTTAGTTCCTTTTTCAGTATATGTCAACACTTAAAATTAAGTTTATCAGCTTTTCACAAAACCCCGCCAGTTTTTTTACCGCTTTTACACAAAATGAGAATTTTTCTCTTTTCTCTCAAAAACAGCCCGGCAAAATGCCGGACTGTTTTCAGTCAACCTGTAAAAATAATATTCTCTCCTGTCTTCTACTTCTGGGAACGGCCGATTTCCAGACCTTTCTCAAAAGCCTGCTTATTCAGGGGAAGCAGCTTTGCCTTCTTTGCCAGTTTATGCTCGATGGTAGCCCATACCACTTCCGGAGAAACAACCTCCGTATATCCAACATACACGCCCAGCATAATGACATTCAGAACTTTTGCGTTACCCATCTCCAGAGCCATCTCTGTTACAGGCGCTTTAATCACTTTTACGTCTGTTCTGTCAATCTCATTCTCATCTACAATGGAACTGTTGATAAACAGATTCCCACCTTCTTTTAAAGTGGGCAGGAACTTTGAAAGGGACGGTCCGTTCATCACGATAAGATCATCCATAACATCTCCCAGAGGAGCGCCCACCAGACCGTCAGAGATAACCACAAAACAGTTTGCTGTACCGCCACGCTGCTCCGCACCGTATGACGGGAAGAAAGTAACGTTTTTATCTGTAGAATCACAAGTCGCGGTGGCAAGGAACTTGCCCAGAGTCATAACGCCCTGCCCACCGAATCCGGCAACACATAAATTTGTTTCCATAGTCTGTCCTCCCTTATTCTTTATCTCTATCTCTAATTACGCCCAGAGGATACTCGGGAAGCATCTTCTGCTCAATATAATCAAGTGCGTCCAGCGGCTCAAGGCCCCAGTTGGTCGGACAGCTTGTAACAATCTCAACCATGGAGAATCCCTTGCCTTCTAACTGGTTCTTAAACGCTTTCTTGATGGCATTCTTTGTCTTAATTACATTCTGCGGAGTATTGCAGCTGGTTCTCTCCAGATAATAAGGCGCAGTCAGTTCATCCAGGATCTCGCACATATGCATGGGATATCCATGCTCTTCCGCAATACGTCCCTTGGGAGCGGTAGAAGCCTTCATGCCCAGAAGGGTCGTCGGTGCCATCTGTCCGCCAGTCATACCGTAAATACCATTATTTATGAAGATTACCGTAATATTCTCTCCGCGGTTCGCAGCGGATACGGACTCTGCCAGACCAATGGACGCGAAATCACCATCGCCCTGATAAGTAAGGTAAAGCCTGTCCGGGTTTGTTCTCTTCATACCGGTCGCCACAGCACAGGCACGGCCATGAGGAGCTGTAATTGTATCATAAGCAATATAATCCATATGAAGTCCGCAACATCCGATACCGGTGATCAGTACAGCTTTATCTACCACATTCAGTTCGTCCAGTACCTCACCAATTAATTTGATGACCGTGCTGTGCATACAGCCCGGGCAGAATCCGGATACTTTATCTTCCTGGATTGTTTTCGTTCTCGAATATACGCATTTCAGTTCATCCATTTTCGTACCCTCCTATTTCTCTAATATTTTATTCACTGCTTCGATCACAGCTTCACGGCTCATAATGTTGCCGCCGGAGCACAGGCATGTCTCAATGGCCGCGCGGTGATGAACGCCGCGGTCAACATCTGCCACAAACTGGGCCGGGATAGACATCTCCACATCAAGCACGCCTTTACAGATATCATAGTTAATTTTATCAAAAGCCTCATAGGGGAACGGACTTACTGTAATCGCACGGATCAGGCCGACTTTCTTGCCCTCCGCGCGCAGAATATCCACTGCGGACTTTGCGACACGGGCAGAAATACCATAAGAGGCAATTACAACTTCCGCATCCTCTACCATATACTCTTCAGACTCGGCCACCCAGGTCTTATACATGGCTTCCGCATCCTCATTCCACTCCTGCATCTTTTTCGTATCCCACTGACCGGGCTGGATCCAGGAACGGTTCGCATAGTCAAGCTTATGTCCGATACATGCCCATTTGTCCTTGGATGCCTTGATTGCCGCAACTTCTTCATCAGATTTCATCTCGGGAAGCTCAACCGGCTCCATCATGGTACCGATGACGCCGTCCGCAAGAATCAGAACCGGATTCATATCGCGATCCGCGTAATCGAACGCATTATAAGTCATATCAACCGCTTCCTGTACGGTGGAGGGAGCCAGAACCATCATCTGGAAACCACCATTGCCGGAAGCCTTTGTCGCCTGGAAATAATCCTGCTGTGCCGGCTGGATCGCGCCTACACCCGGGCCTCCTCTGGAGATATTCGCGTACACTATGGGAATACGGGCTGCCGCGCAATAGGAAACACCCTCACTCTTCAACGCGATTCCCGGACTGGAGGAAGAAGTCATCGCTCTCGTTCCTCCGGCTGCGGCTCCATAAACCATGTTAACAGAAGCTACTTCAGATTCACCCTGAACGAAAGAACCTCCGACTTCCGGAAGTCTTCTGGAGAAATACTCCGGAATCTCATTTTGCGGGGTGATCGGGTATCCGGCGAAAAATCTACATCCGGCTCTTACTGCTGCCTCAGCGATCGCCTCGCAGCCTTTCATCAATACTCTTGCCATAATTCTTCAACCTCCTTATTTGTAGATCTCTATCGCGCCGTCGGGACAGATCCGTCCACACATACAACAGGCGATACAATCATCCATGTTTACCGGTTCCACATACTCATAACCTTTTGAGTTAACCTTTGTCCCGATGGCCAGAACGCCTTTGGGACAAAATTTGATGCAGTAACCACAACTCTTACAGCGTTCTGATTTAACCACGATTTTTGCCATTTGATTAAATCCTCCTCTCAATAAAGACTTGTTATTATTTTACTAAACATTGTGAACCAACCAATGTTAAGCGCAGAAAAACATGTATACACCGGTTCTGCCAGTCCCCGGAGACAGCCGGCGCTGCCGTCCGGTCAGCCCCGCCCCGGCACCGGACGGCCGTTCCCCAGTTCCTGTTCCACCTGGAGCCAGGGATATGTCAGATAAAGATGAATCGGAAACACAGGGGAATCAGACCGGTCTTTCACCTTTTCATAAAGCTCCTCCCTTACACAGGAAAAATCCACCGCAATATACGGAGTAACCATCCCGGCCATTTTTTTATTTCCCTCCACAAACTCTTTTTCTGTTGTAGTCAGGCCATTATTCGGGTTATTTATCATATGAAGCTTGCCCAGTTCGATATGGGAAACTCCCAGTATCTTTCCCAGTGTTTCGTCAATGTGGTCAATATCACCGGACCAGGGGCGATATGCATTCAGCACATAATAAACGATGGTCATATCTGTATTCAGTCTGGGCGCGTATCCTCCTACAGAACGCGCGCCAATATAATCGCCGCCCACATCCATTACCACATAAGCATCCGGATCCTTCAGCATCCGGCTGACACCTCCCACGACCGTGGGCGCATCCATAAACTGCTTCTCATAATGAAAGTCGATTCCCATGGCCTCCATCTGTTCCCTCACATCCCGGGAACGGAACAATGGTTTCGTCATGTCCATATCAAAAAAGTGAACCGGCTTGTCACCCAGATCCACCAGCCACTTCGCAAAATTGATGGCCACTTCACTTTTACCGCTGCCGGCCTCACCGACAAAAACAAAATTCACATGATCTCCGATCAGAGATCTCAGTGTATCAAGCATATTATATACCTCGAACTCTCTCTTCCGGACCCGGAGTCCCAAAATTCGTCACTGTGTATATCATACTACATTTTTTTTGATTAGTCACGACTTTTCGAGCAAAAAATATGAAATATTTTGCATAATATATGATTGTGCCCGGTATTCTTCTGTTTCCCCGCTTTTTATTCATCCTATTTTCCATAAATCTCTTTCAGCAGGCTCTTCCCTGCGGCAGTCCGGAATAATTTCTCGTCTGCATTCCGTATATTATCATCTGAAAAATGCATCTCGTCTGCATTTACAAGATAATCTGCCTCCAGAAGAATCTGATAATCCATACCGTCCACTGCCTGAGGCGTATGATGGTGTCCCACCAGATAAACCACCCGTTCTGACACATCTTCCGGCACTCCGCAATCCGCAAGAAACTCACGGGCCAGAACCATTCCCTCCTGCTCCTGGTATTTTCCATTCGTATTACCATATTTCTCTCTGCACAAAGGGCAGGCTATGTCATGAATAATTGCCGCAAGCTCAGCCTTTTCCCTCACTCCGGAAGACACCTGCTCACATTCTGCAATAGTTCTGGCATACGCATATACCTTCAGAAAATGATTAATATCATGAAGATTTCCCTTAGAATATTCAATCATTTTTACCATAATTTCAGAAACATTCATTTTATATACTCTCCATTTCCTATGTCTGTTCCGGCTTACAACGTCCCTTCCCCGGAACAAAAAATCTGCTCATATCCGCGCCTTCCAGGGTAAGTAACTTTACTTTTTTCTCCAGCCCGCCCGCATAACCGGTCAGGCTGCCATCCATTCCCACCATCCGGTGACAGGGCACAAGAATTGATATTGGATTGCGGCCTGCCGCTCCTCCTACAGCCTGGGGAGACATATGTTCCAGACCACGTTCTGCGGCCACCCGCCTGGCAATGTCGCCATAAGTCATGGTTTCTCCATATGGAATCGTACGGAGTATCTCCCATACTTCCTTCTGAAAAGCAGTTCCCATCAGATGAAGCGGTACGGTAATATCCGGCTCTCTTCCCGAAAAGTAAATATCCAGCCACTGTCCAGCTCTTTCAAATACCGGAAGATCCCGCTCCCTATGCTCCAGATCCAGATTCCTGCCATAATATTTCTGTCCCGTAAACCACAGTCCTGTTATACCGGTCTTATCCGCCGCCAGAAGAATCTCTCCCAGAGGAGATTGATAATGTTTTATATATTGTATACACAATCACCATCCTCTCTTTTTCCGATATCATTTTATCACAGTCAGTCAGAAAATCCTATAGGGAATCATGTAGTAATCATTTCCAGAAAGATGAACATATTACTGTTCACAGTAACACAAATACAGAAGTTTCCCAGACATAAAAAAGTTTAAACCCATCCACCTGTCGGATATCAGGCGGAATGAAGTAATAAAACAAGAATATTTTCGAGGTTGAAAAGTATAAAAATACTTACATCAGGCTATTGCGGTCTTCGCACGCGCTTTCCGTTTTGCGGCAAACAGGGGACATTCTATAATCTGGCACTTATAGCTCTGTTTACAGGTATTCCTGCATTCCAGACAAATCTCATTATACTGAATCTCATGACTGCCATTCATCATAAAATCAGCCTGCTCCATGGGGATTCCATAAATATATTGTAAAAAGTCTATCTGCTCGTACATCTGCGCCTCCGGAAAACAAAATTATTTTTACTGATCCGGCTTTTATTTTACCACTCCGGCACGGCCTTTTTCAATAGATTTCAGATTCGGGGGCAGATTTTTTTCAATTTCTTTAAAATTTTTCTTGCATTTTCCTAAATGTTGAGATATAATCATCCTTGCGTTACGAAACAGGCACCTTTAGCTCAGTTGGTAGAGCAGTAGACTCTTAATCTATTTGTCCAGGGTTCGAGTCCCTGAAGGTGCATT
>CAYLWI010000007.1:0-43747 GCA_964387345.1 uncultured Eubacterium sp.
GGTGTTCCTCATTCTGTTCTGTATATTCTGTGATGCCGGAAGCCGGCACATATAGTCCCTGTGTAATCTCAGTGGAATCCCGGGTAATCGGACAGAGAAAGCTGTTCGTAGATTCCTGGATGGCTGATTTCCCAGTTCTTTGCGCTGTCCAGCCCGGTAAGCTGCCGGGTGATATATCCCTCCTCCAGGCGGATGCGCCGGTACATCTTCCCGTGGCAGGTAATAAAATACTGGGCCCGCTTCAGGACGACACCCATTTTACGGATTGAATCAAAGGAAAGAGCGCCGGTCCGCCGGGCCTGCAGGATCCGCAGTGCGGACTTATTCCCAATACCCGGGACGCGCATGAGAGCGCCGTAATCAGCCGTGGCGATCTCCACAGGGAACTGATCCAGATGACGCA
This sequence comes from uncultured Eubacterium sp., assembly GCA_964387345.1. Lineage (GTDB taxonomy): Bacteria > Bacillota > Clostridia > Lachnospirales > Lachnospiraceae > Eubacterium_I. The sequence continues at coordinate 404 of CAYLWI010000007.1, forward strand.
GCGCCCAGTCGCACTTGGGATCCAGATCCAGGTTAAAGTGCGGTCTGTCCGGGGAGAGAAGCTCCTGCACGCGGAAGCCGTAGTTGCGCAGCAGCCAGTCCGCCTGATAGAGACGGTGCTCCCGCAACAGCGGCGGAGGAGTACCCACAGCAGGAAGCGAACTGTCCTCATTCAGAGGTACATAGGCGGAGAAAAATACTCTTTTTAAATCAAACTGCTGGTACAGCGCCTGGGCAGTGGAAAGAATCTCATAGTCACTCTCGCCTGTAGCGCCGATAATCATCTGGGTACTCTGCCCTGCAGGAACAAAGGGCCTGGGGAGGCCGTTATAAGTCCGGGCCGGCAGAGCTTCCGGCCGGGGAGAAAGGTCTGGTATATCATGGGGCAGTTCCGGTCTGGCGGCGGGGACAGAATCTGTAACCAGCCGGTAATCTCTCCCGGTGTCCGGAAAAGAGGAACTGCCGGAGGACATCCCGGAACTTCCCCCGGCGTCCGGGCCGGAAGAAGTTCCAGACAGCAGGGCCATATTCTGGAGGGCGTCCTGTCTGCGGGTGGCGAAAATGGACTGATCCAGATGGCGGTTACCACGGCTGCGCTCCATGGAAGCGTCCTTGCCGATGGCGAGACGGTAGTCCACGATCCGGTTCTGGATCTGACGCATGGGAACCAGAATGGAGGAGCGGGTTTTCTGGGGGGCCAGGGCAGCCAGACCGTCCCTGGTGGGAAGTTCCAGATTGATACTCATGCGATCCGCCAGGTATCCGGTCTGCTCGATCAGCTCCGGCGGCGCGTAGGGAATGGCCTTTACATGGATATAACCGTTAAAAGCATATTGTGTACGCAGAAGAAGAAGGGTCCGGTACATCAGTTCCATAGTATAGGCAGGATTCTTCACCACGCCAGAACTTAAAAATAATCCCTCGATATAGTTTCTTTTATAGAACTCTGTGACCAGGGTACAGATCTCATCGGGAGTGAAGGTAGTTCTCTGACAGTCATTATCTGCCCGGTTGATGCAGTACCGGCAGTTGTAGACGCAGTCATTACTCTGGAGAATCTTCAGCAGGGAAATACAGCGTCCGTCTCCTGCAAAGCTGTGACAGATGCCTGCAGTACAGGAATTGCCAAGCATTCCTTTCTGACCGCGGCGGTCAGAACCGCTGGAGGTGCAGGCGACATCATATTTTGCCGCATCGGATAATATTTTCAGTTTTTCATTCAAAGAGAGTGTATCTGACCTTATTTTCATAACCAATCACCAAACATACGTTCTGTTTAAGGATATGATAACACAAAGAGAGAAAGAAAACAACAGAAGACAGAATATATGTTCGATAAACATAAAAAGATTTTTATGAAACTCTTTGCCAGCAAAAAATCCATGGCAAAGAGAGCTGTGATTGTGTTTGATAATGCGGTAAAATATCTTGCCGGTAATCCGGAAAATGTGATGCAGGAGTATTGACATTATCCTCTTTTTTTCTTATAACTGATGCGGAGGCGATGAGCAATATGAAATATGTAAAGCAATTTGGAATAATTATTATAGTTTCTTTTCTGGGGGAGATACTTCACAGTCTGATTCCGGTTCCGGTTCCTGCCAGTATTTACGGTCTGATTCTGATGTTTGCCGGGCTGGTTACAGGAATCATACCCCACGGGGAAGTGAGAGAGGTGGGACATTTTCTGGTTGATATTATGGCAGTCATGTTTCTTCCGGCGGCCGTAGGTCTGCTGGATGCCTTCAATGTGCTCCGGCCGGTGCTGGCGCCTTTCGCGGTGATTACCGTTGTTTCCACTGTCCTGGTCATGGTGGTTTCCGGAAAAGTTACCCAGTTTGTCATGGACCGGGACAAGAGGACAGAAGATATTATTCCGGAAGAGCTTCTGAAGGAGGAGATGGAAGGAGAGTGCAGATAAAATGAATGATTTTCTGGAGACTTCTGTATTTTTTGGCGTAGTTCTCAGCCTGCTGGCGTATGGAGCCGGCTGCTTGCTTCATAAAAAGTTCGGGATTGCTTTGTCTAATCCGCTGCTGATTTCTGTTATCCTGGTGATGGTTTTTCTGAAGGTCACCGGAGTGAGTTACGAGGTGTACAGCAGGGGAGCGGATTATATCAGCTATCTGCTGACTCCGGCGACTGTCTGCCTGGCGATTCCTCTTTATGAGCAGATTGCGCTGCTGAAAAAAAATTACAGGGCGATTCTTCTGGGGATTGCGGCCGGCGTGGTCACCAGCCTGTGTTCGATTCTGGTGATGGCAGCTTTATTCGGGCTGGATCATGCATATTATGTAACGCTTCTTCCGAAATCAATTACCACGGCGATTGCCATGGGCGTTTCAGAGGAACTGGGGGGCTATGTAACGCTGACGGTGGCGGTGATTATCATTACCGGAATTCTTGGAAATATGATGGGAGAGGCTGTGTGCAGGATTTTCCGGATCCGGGAACCTGTTGCAAAAGGAGTTGCCATGGGAACATCGTCCCATGCCGTAGGAACCGCACGGGCGATTGAAATGGGGGAAGTGGAAGGCGCGATTTCCGGCCTGTCCATTGCGGTAGCAGGGCTGATGACGGTTGTGGGAGCTTCTGTATTCGCACAGTTTTTGTAAAATAAAGTTATTTCTTATTTTCCCGCCATGCTTGCGGGATTTTTTTTTCTGTGGTAAACTGGCAGATGGCAAATTGAGAACAAATGTTTGAACTATAGAAAGAGAGATCCCTGCGGGGATGCTCTGTGGCCGGAAGACAGGCCAGGGAAAGGGGTAAGTGAATGGCAAAGCAACCATCTTATGATGCAGACAGTATTTCCGTCCTGGAAGGGCTGGAGGCAGTGCGCAAGCGGCCCGGTATGTATATCGGAAGTGTTTCCCGGAAGGGACTGAATCATCTGATCTATGAGATTGTGGACAATGCGGTGGACGAGCATCTGGCCGGGGCGTGCGATCAGATCCATGTGACTCTGGAGGCGGACGGCTCCTGTACTGTGGAAGATAATGGACGTGGAATCCCTGTGGGGATGCATGAAAAGGGCGTGCCGGCGGCGCGGCTTGTTTTTTCTACCCTGCACGCCGGAGGAAAGTTTGACGATTCCGTCTACAAGACCAGTGGCGGTCTCCACGGCGTGGGATCTTCCGTTGTCAATGCGCTGTCCGCTTATCTGGACGTGGAGATCAGCCGGGAGGGAGCCGTACATCACGATCACTATGAGAGAGGCGTTGCCACAGAGCCCCTGGTAAACGGGCTGCTTCCGGTAATTGGAAAGACGAAAAAGACCGGAACGAAGATTAATTTCCTTCCGGATCCGGAGATTTTTGAGAAAACCCGTTTCAAGGAAGACGAGGTCAGAAGCCGTCTCCACGAAACGGCCTATCTGAATCCGGGGCTGACCATTATCTATGACGACATGCGCCGGGAGGAGCCGGAGCATATCGTATTCCACGAAGAGGAGGGCATCACCGGTTTTGTGAAGGAAATCAACAAAAAAGCGGAGGTTCTTCATGAGCCGGTTTATTTTTCCGGAGAGAGCGATGGCATCGCGGTGGAGGCCGCTTTTCAGTATACAAACGAGTTCCACGAGAATATTCTGGGATTCTGCAACAATATTTACAACGCCGAAGGCGGCGCCCACATTACCGGATTCAAGACGGCGCTGACCACCGTCATGAATCAATATGCCCGTCAGCTGGGGATTTTGAAGGAAAAGGATGCAAATTTTACCGGAGCAGATGTGAGAAACGGCATGACCGCCGTGATTTCCATCAAGCATCCCGCCCCCCGGTTTGAGGGACAGACGAAAACAAAGCTGGATAACCAGGATGCTTCCAAGGTGACGGCAAAGGTGACCGCAGAGGAGATCCAGCTTTATTTTGATAAAAATCTGGAGACCTTAAAGACGGTGCTCTCCTGTGCGGAAAAAGCGGCGAAGATCCGGAAGACGGAGGAGAAGGCGAAGACAAATCTGCTTACAAAGCAGAAGTTTTCCTTTGATTCCAACGGAAAGCTGGCTAACTGTGAGAGCCGGGACGCCTCTAAGTGTGAGATCTTCATTGTGGAGGGAGACTCCGCCGGCGGCTCTGCCAAGATGGCGCGGAACCGGATGTACCAGGCCATCATGCCTATCCGGGGAAAGATTCTGAACGTGGAGAAGGCGAGCATCGACAAGGTACTGGCCAACGCCGAAATCAAGACTATGATCAACGCTTTCGGCTGCGGATTCTCCGAGGGCTACGGCAATGATTTTGACATCGCAAAGCTGCGCTATGACAAGATTGTGATTATGGCCGACGCGGATGTGGACGGGGCCCATATCGCCACCCTGCTGCTGACCCTGTTTTACCGGTTTATGCCGGAACTGATTTCCGAGGGGCATGTCTATATCGCCATGCCGCCTCTGTATAAGGTGATCCCTTCCAAAGGTGAGGAGGAATATCTCTATGACGACGCGGCCCTGGAAAAATACCGTAAAAGCCATAAGGGAAGCTTCACCCTGCAGCGTTACAAAGGACTGGGAGAGATGGACGCGGAGCAGCTCTGGGAGACGACCCTGGATCCGGAGCGCCGTATGCTGAAGCAGGTGGAAATCGGGGACGGGCGGATGGCCTCCGATGTGACAGAAGTGCTGATGGGGACGGACGTGCCGCCCCGGAGGGAGTTTATTTATGAACACGCCAGTGAGGCGGAACTGGACATCTGATAGAAGAGGAGATAGAGCATGAGTATGGAAAACGGGCAGATTATCCGGACAGAATATTCGGAGATTATGCAGAAATCATATATTGATTACGCCATGAGTGTCATCGTATCCCGGGCACTTCCGGATGTGCGGGACGGCCTGAAGCCGGTACAGCGCCGGACTCTCTATGACATGTATGAGCTGGGCGTCCGCTATGACAGGCCCTACCGGAAAAGCGCCCGTATTGTGGGAGATACCATGGGTAAGTATCACCCCCACGGGGACAGTTCCATCTATGGCGCCCTGGTGGTGATGGCCCAGGATTTCAAGTACGGCCTTCCCCTGGTGGACGGTCATGGAAATTTCGGTTCCATCGAGGGAGACGGCGCCGCCGCCATGCGTTACACGGAGGCGCGGCTGCAGAAAATTACCCAGGAAGCGTATCTGGCGGATCTGGACAAGGATGTGGTGGATTTTATTCCCAACTTTGACGCCACGGAAAAGGAGCCTTCCGTGCTCCCGGTGAGAATTCCCAACATTCTGGTAAATGGAGCGGAGGGAATCGCCGTAGGTATGGCGACCAGCATCCCGCCGCACAATCTGGGAGAGGTCATCGACGGCGTGATCGCCTGTATGAAGGACCCGGATATTACCACAGAGGAAATGATGGAGATTATCCCGGGACCCGATTTTCCCACCGGCGGCATCGTGATCAACAAGGATGAACTGAAAGCTATCTATGAATCCGGAAACGGCAGGATTAAACTGCGGGGCAGGGTGGAGATTGAGCCGGTAAAGGGCGGAAAAGAGAGGATTGTCATCACCGAAATCCCCTACACCATGATCGGGGCCAATATCGGCAAGTTCCTGAACGATGTTTATAATCTTGTGGAGACAAAAAAGACAACGGATATTGTGGATATTTCCAATCAGTCCTCCAAGGAGGGCATCCGGATTGTTATTGAACTGAAAAAAGGAGCGGACGCGCAGAATATCTGTAACCTTTTATATAAGAAGACACGGCTGGAGGATACCTTCGGCGTTAATATGCTGGCGGTTGCGGACGGCCGCCCGGAAACCATGGGGCTGGTAGAAATTATCCGCCGCAATGTCCAGTTCCAGTACCGGCTTGCTACCCGGAAATATACAACGCTTCTGAACCGGGAGCGGGAAAAGCAGGAGGTCCAGGAGGGACTGATCAAAGCCTGCGATGTGATAGACCTGATTATCGAGATCCTCCGGGGGAGTAAAAGCCGGGAACAGGTAAAAAAGTGTCTGGTGGAGGGCGTGACGGAGGGCATCCGTTTCAGGTCAGAGCTGTCTGAAAAAACCGCCGCCACGCTGCGTTTCACAGAGCGGCAGGCCAACGCGATTCTGGATATGCGGCTGTACCGTCTGATCGGGCTGGAGATCGAGGCGCTGATCAGGGAGCATGATGAAACCATGAAGCATATTGAGTTCTATGAAAAGGTTCTCGGCAGCCGGGCCCAGATGGCGAAGGTGCTCATGAAAGAGTTAAAAGAACTGAAAAAGGAATTTGCCGTTCCCAGAAAGACTGTGATTGAGAATGCAGCGGCGGCTGTTTACGAGGAGAAGACGCAGGAGGCGGTTCCGGTCATGCTTCTGATGGACCGCTTTGGTTATGTGAAATCCATAGATCTTCCCACTTATGAGCGGAATAAAGAAGCTGCGGATGCAGAATTCCGTCAGGTTATTCCCTGTATGAGCGACGACAGGATCTGTCTTTTTACAAATACCGGGCAGATGCATCTGGTGAAAATGGCGGATGTCCCCTCCGGTAAATTCCGGGATAAGGGAATCCCGGTGGATAATATCTGTAATTATTCCAGCAGCAGCGAGGATATCGTGACAGTTCTGTGCCTTTCACAGATCCGAGAGAAAACGCTGCTGTTTGTGACGAAGTCGTCCATGATCAAACTGGTAGCGGGCGCGGAATTCGATGTATCCAGAAGGACCACCGCAGCCACAAAGCTGGCAGAGGGCGATACCATAATCTGTATTGGCGAGGCAGGACCGGAGGATACGCTCGTCATGCAGTCCGGCAGGAATTATTTCCTGCGGATTTCTGTGAGGGATATTCCGGAAAAGAAAAAGGGAGCTGTGGGCGTCCGGGGAATGCGTCTGGAGAAAAATGAACTGCTGGAAGCGGCGTGGATACTCAGAGAGGACTCTGATTTTGTGGCAAAGGTGAAGGATAAAGATGTTGTGCTGAACCGGCTTCATGTGGGCGGCAGGGACACCCGGGGCGTGAAGCGGTAGATTTACCGGTTCGCGCAGAGACTGTCAGAGATTTTTTGTTTATCCTGCACACTTTGACAAGCATTTAACGATAGTTGACACCAATATTTACCATATGGTACCATGGAAAAAGTATCCGAGTATATAATATTATGGAAGGAGAGTTTCTAAAAGTGATACTTAGTTGGACGATTATTATTCCAATCATCGGCGTGATAGCACTGCTTACCGCCGCGGGATTAGCTGCGAATGTGAAGAAGCAGCCGGAGGGAACAGACCGGATGAAAGAGATTTCAGCAGCAATCCACGAAGGTGCCCGGGCGTTTCTGTTTTCCGAGTACAAGATCCTGATTATCTTTATTGTCATTGTGTTTGTTGCACTGGGGCTGGCCATCAGCTGGTATACCGCCCTGTGCTTCCTGATCGGAGCCTGCTTCTCTATTCTTTCGGGCTTCTTTGGCATGAGCGTCGCCACCAGGGCGAATGTAAGGACAGCCAACGCCGCGAAAGAAAAGGGGATGTCAGCGGCGCTTCCCATTGCCTTCCGCGGCGGAGCGGTTATGGGACTTTGCGTCGTAGGTCTTGGTCTTCTGGGCGTCAGCCTGATCTATCTGATTACAGGTAATGATGATATTCTGTTCGGATTCAGCCTTGGAGCATCCTCTGTTGCCCTGTTTGCCCGTGTGGGCGGCGGTATTTATACGAAAGCCGCTGATGTGGGAGCCGACCTGGTAGGTAAGGTAGAGGCGGGTATCCCGGAGGATGATCCCCGTAACCCGGCCGTTATCGCTGACAATGTAGGTGATAATGTAGGCGACGTTGCCGGCATGGGCGCCGACCTGTTTGAGTCCTATGTCGGATCCATTATTTCCGCGATTACCCTGGGACTGCTTGCTTTCGGCGGGATCGGCGGGGCGCTGTATCCCCTGATCATTTCCGCGGTAGGTGTGCTTGCTTCCGTTGTCAGCGTATTTATGGTGCGCGGCAAGGAAGGAGGAGATCCTCACAGGGCGCTGAAGTTCGGGCAGAATATGGCGAATGTTATTACGGTTGTTGTTGCCATTATCCTGTGCCCGGTGATTCTCTATGACGGTGTATGGGCTCCGTCCAGTTTCCTGCCCTGTATCGCGATTATTGCAGGCCTGGTTGTGGGCGTTCTGATCGGCGCGGTTACCGAGTACTATACATCTGATAAGTATAAACATGTAAAGCGGATTGCGGAGCAGTCCGAGACAGGTTCCGCCACTAACATTATCAGCGGACTTGCCGTAGGTATGCATTCCTGTACGATTCCGATTATTCTCATTGCGATAGGCATTTTTGTAGCGTACAGATGTTCCGGAGTTTACGGTATCGCTCTTGCGGCGGTAGGTATGCTGGCCACAACCGGAAGTACAGTTGCGGTTGACGCCTATGGTCCGATTGCTGACAATGCAGGCGGTATCGCGGAAATGGCAGAACTGGATGAGAGCGTCCGCGACATCACCGATTCCCTGGATTCCGTTGGAAATACCACAGCGGCCATCGGAAAAGGCTTTGCCATTGGTTCCGCGGCTCTGACGGCTCTGTCTCTGTTTGTATCTTACGCGGAAGCAGTGCAGCTGACGGTCATTGATCTGCTGGTGCCTACGGTTATCATCGGTCTTCTGGTAGGAGCCATGCTGCCGTTCCTTTTCTCCGCAATCACCATGGAGGCGGTTTCCAAAGCTGCCTACAAGATGATTGAGGAGGTTCGCAGACAGTTCAGATCAGACAAGGGCATTCTGGAGGGAACCAGCAAACCGGATTATAAGTCCTGCGTGGCTATTTCCACCCAGGCGTCTCTGAAGCAGATGATCGTTCCCGGTATTATTGCCATTGTGGTTCCGATTTTCATCGGTATCCTTCTGGGACCGGAGGCTCTGGGAGGACTTCTGGCAGGTTCTCTGGTGACAGGCGTTATGCTTGCGATCTTTATGGCGAATGCCGGCGGCGCCTGGGACAATGCGAAGAAATATATTGAAAGCGGTCAGCACGGAGGCAAGGGAAGCGAGCCTCATAAGGCGGCGGTTGTGGGCGATACGGTAGGTGATCCTTTTAAGGATACGTCCGGCCCGTCCCTGAATATCCTGATCAAATTAATGACGATTGTGGCTCTTGTATTTGCGCCGATCTTCCTGTCAGTAGGAGGATTGCTGTAGAAGCAGAAAACGGGATCATAATACTGATATGGCCATCCGGAAGTGTGCCCGGGTGGCCTTTTTATGTTCTGGAAGTGATTTGCTTCAGTATGAAATACTTGCTATCATTTTTTTCTTTGGATATACTATAGAAAAGTAATGAAAGAGTTTCGGGAGGAAACATTATGATTCTGACCTGTTATACAGCAGATCTCGGCCTGGGAAAGGAGTTACGCTGCGCCCTGGTGTCGGATCTTCATGACAGGAATCCGGAGAAGACGCTGAAACTGCTGCAACAGATGCATCCGGATCTGATTCTTGCGGCGGGGGATCTGATGGAGCGGCATGAAAAGGGGGAAAGTCCCTGGACCGTGGAGTCTATGGATGCATGGCAGGGGATTTCCAGACGCAGGACATATCTTACGAAGATCCTTAAAATGCTGGACGGATCACTGCTTTCGGGGCATGGAAAGAGAATTCCATGGAGAAAAGAAAACGGATATATGTTTCTGAAAATGGCATCCCGGATCGCGCCGGTTATTATGGGTGTGGGGAATCATGAATGGTATTTCACAGAAAGGGACAGGGAAGTGATGAAAAGAGCCGGGATCCGTCTGATGGATAACCGGGATTGCAAAGTAGAAATCAGGGGAGAGGAACTGCGTGTGGGAGGACTGTCCACCAGATATGACGCGGACTGGCTGAAAAGTTTTGCGGAAAAACCGGGGAAAAAGATTCTGATCTGTCATCATCCGGATTACTATATCCGGTATATCAGAGGAAAATCCTGGGATACTTTTGACCTGGTTGTATCCGGGCATACCCATGGCGGCCAGTGGAGATTGTTCAGCGCAGGAGGAAGAAAGCGGGGGATTCCGGTTTATTCTCCGGGACAGGGACTTTTTCCTCACTTTGCTTATGGATGCTATGGAAAGATGATTGTCAGTTCCGGCGTTTCTAACACGACCAGTATTCCAAGATTTGGGAATCCCTGTGAAGTAGTTCTCATTGATCTGAAATAAATGAGGCAATTGCATTTGTTTTGTGATACAATGATCATACAGGCAGCGGTTCCTTATCAGAAGCAACCATCCTGTCCGGAGAGGGGGTATAGTATGCTGGCTGAGAAAAAATTAGTCAGAAAACAGTTTAGAGATATGAGGAACGGCATGGCTCCCGGGCAGGTGAAGGAGCTGTCTGAGAGGATCTGCGCCAATGTGACTGCCAGTCCGCAGTTTCTGGAGGCGGAGCGGATTTTTGCTTACTATCCCATAGGAAATGAGGCGGATGTCCGGAAGATTGTGCGTGAAGCCTGGAGACAGGGAAAGCAGGTGGCATTTCCAGGAGTGTCGGGGGAAGATATGGTTTTTTTCAGGGTTTCCGATTTCCTGAAGCTTCATCCGGGTACTTTTGGAGTCATGGAGCCGGAGGAGGCTTATCCGGTGGAATGGGAAAGCGGTCTGATGCTGGTTCCCGGAGTGGCTTTCGACCGGAGGGGCGGCCGTATGGGATTTGGAAAAGGATATTACGACAGGTATCTGGCAGATCATCCCGGCTGTACACGGATGGGGATTGCCTATGAACTGCAGGTGGGGGATCAGATTCCGGTGGAGGAAACAGATATGCCGCTTCATTATCTGGCGACCGAGCAGGGAATTACAGATATAAGAAAGCAGCGGTAATGTGGATATAATGATCTGGAGTATAAGTACATGAATTACAATGAGGCTATGGCCTTTCTGGATGAAACAAAAAAGTATGGAAGCCGGCTTGGGCTTTCCGGTATCCGGAATCTGATGCAGGAGCTTGGAAATGTGCAGGATCAGGTTCCGGTGGTACACATCGGGGGAACAAATGGAAAGGGATCAGTGGGAGCGATGTTGTCCCCGGTTCTTACAGAGGCCGGTTACCGGGTGGGACGTTTCGACACCCCGGATGTGTTTTCATATGAAGAAGAGTTCCTGATGAACGGAATTCCCATTGAAAAGGAACGGCTGGCGCGGCTTTTTACGGAAGTTTCCGTGGCGTGCGAAAAGCTGACGGCAAAGGGACTGCCGCATCCGACCAGATTCGAGGTGGAGACTGCGGCAGCCTTTTTGTGGTTTTATGAAGAAAAATGCGACCTGGCCCTGGTTGAGGTGGGGATGGGGGGAGAGACAGATGCTACGAATCTTATCATCCGTCCTCAGGTCAGCCTGCTGACCTCTGTCAGTATGGACCATATGCAGTTTCTGGGAAATACCCTGCAGGAGATTGCGGCTGTAAAGGCAGGGATCATAAAACCGGGCTGCCCGGTGGTCAGCGCGGGACAGAAACCGGAGGTCATGGCCGTAATCCGGCGGAAAGCGGAGCAGATGGGCGCTCCGCTTTATCTGGCGGATCTTTCTTCGGTCCGGGAAGTGGAGTGTACGCCGGAGGGAACCTCCTTTCTGGTAAAGAGAAAAGGCGGCGGACAGGAAATCCGGATCTGTCTGGGTCTCCCCGGAACATGGCAGGCAGAGAACGCCCTGTGTGCCCTGAAGGTCCTGGAAATCCTCGGGGAGGCGTATCCGGCCATAACGCTGGAAGCCGTGCTGGCAGGCTTCCGGAAAGCGCGGTGGCCGGGGCGCATGGAAAAAATTGCTTCAGCGCCGGACTTTTTTCTGGATGGCGCCCACAATGAGGGCGCAGTCAGAGTGCTCAGAAACACCCTGGATCTTATTTTTCCGGGCAGAAGAATTGTCTATATTATGGGAGTGCTGGCGGACAAAGAATATGACAGAATGATAAAGGTTATGTTCCGGAAAGGAGACTGTGTATTTACGGTGACGCCGCCGGATTCCAGGGCGCTTTCCGCAAAGCTGCTTGCCCGGCAGATGGAGAAGCACAGGATCCGGGCGGCAGTCTGCAGAGAGACGGAAGAAGCAGTATCGCGGGCGCTGAAAGAGGCGGGAACGAAGGATGTAATACTGGCTTTCGGCTCCCTGTCTTATCTGGGGGAGATCCGCGGGATCATGACCGGCAGAAAGGATTACAGTTGAGATGCTGATTGGAGACAGAGAATTCGATACAGAAAATAACACCTATGTAATGGGGATTCTTAATGTGACGCCGGATTCTTTCTCGGATGGCGGGAAGTTTCATTCCATGGACTCTGCCCTGGATCATGTGGAGAGGATGATTGCGGAAGGAGCCGATCTGATTGATATTGGCGGGGAATCCACCCGCCCCGGCTATACAAAAATTTCTGATGAGGAGGAGATTTCCCGGGTGATTCCGGTTATTGAGGCTGTGAAAAAGCGTTTTGATATACCGGTGTCCCTTGATACTTATAAGAGCAGTGTGGCAAAGGCGGGGCTGGAAGCAGGCGCGGATCTGATCAACGATATCCAGGGGCTGAAGTATGATAAAAAAATGGCTGCTGTTATTGCGGAGTATGGGGCGGCCTGCTGTCTGATGCATAACCGGGAACAGCCGGAGTACGATGATTTTGAGACAGACTGGATCCGGGATCTGGAGCAGTCTGTGGCGCTGGCAAAGCAGGCGGGAATCCGGGATGATCAGATCATTCTGGATCCGGGTGTGGGATTTGCGAAAAGCTACAGGCAGAATCTGATTGTAATACAGAAGCTGCCCGAACTGAACCGTCTGGGCTATCCGGTGCTTCTGGGAACATCCCGGAAGTCGGTGATTGGTCTGACCCTTGATGTGCCTGTGGAAGAGCGGGTGACAGGCACTGTGGCGACGACTGTGTTCGGCGTGCTCAGCCGCTGCGCTTTTGTGCGGGTTCATGATGTGAAGGAAAATGTCCAGGCTATCCGGATGATCCGTGCAATCCTCATGGAAGGGGAAAGGAGATAAGAATGTCTGATAAAATAAAAATACGGAACCTTGAAGTGTTCGCCCATCACGGCGTATACCAGGAGGAAAAAAAGCTGGGACAGAAGTTTCTGGTAGATGCAGCTCTTTATTTTGATACCCGCCGGGCGGGATTTTCTGATGAAATACGGGATTCGGTGGATTACGGTTCTGTCTGCCGCTTCATCACAAAATATATGAAGGAGAATACCTGGAAGCTTCTGGAAGCGGTTGCGGAGCAGCTTGCGGGGGCGCTTCTGATGGAAATTCCGCGGCTGACAAAAGTGGATGTGGAGATAAAAAAGCCCTGGGCGCCGATCGGCCTTCCGGTGGAGGATGTGTCGGTATCCATCAGCCGCGGCTGGCATGATATCTGTCTGGCGGTGGGGTCTAATCTGGGGGACCGGGCAGGTTATGTGAAGTTTGCGCTGGGACGCCTGTCTTCCATTCCCTATATCAGGGATATTGAGACTTCTTCCCTGACAGAGACGGCTCCCTATGGCGTTACGGACCAGCCGCCGTTTCTGAATGGGGTTTTCAGATTCCGCACTCTCTATACGCCCTATGAGCTTCTGGATCTGATTCATGGGATTGAGGCGGAGGCGGGACGGGAGAGAAAGCTTCACTGGGGTCCCCGGACGCTGGATCTGGATATTCTTTTCTATGACGACTGTATTCTGGAGCGGAAAGAACTGATTATTCCGCATCCGGACATGGCGAACCGGATGTTTGTACTGGAACCGCTGGCGGAACTGTGTCCCGGTAAAGTACATCCGGTTCTGGGAAAAACTGTGCTGCAGATGAGGCAGGAGCTGGAGAAAGGAATCAGAAAGAAATGAAAAACTACAGATATATTTTCTGGGATCTGGACGGCACCCTCATGGATACCTATGAGGGTGTGAGCAAAAGTGTGCAGTATGCCCTGGATTTTTATGGAATACATATAGAGGGGAAGGAAAATCTGCGGAAGTTTATCGGTCCGCCTTTAAGAGAATCTTTTCCCCGGATTGCAGGATTACCGGAGCAGTATGTAGAAGAAGCGGTAGCCCGCTACAGGGAACGTTATAATCCGGTGGGGATTTTTGAATGCAGGCCCTTTACAGGTGTGGAGAAGGCGCTTGCTGATTTTCAGAATGCGGGGAAGATCCAGGTGGTATCTTCGTCAAAGCCGGAAGGAATGTGCCGGAGAGTACTGGATAAATACAAGATGACAGGCTGGTTTGAAGAGATTGTGGGGGCCAGCGAGGACGGGCGGATTGATACGAAAACGGAGGTGCTTAAGGAGGCTTTCCGGCGGCTGGAAAGGAAGGATCCGGCATTTTCACCGGAGGATACCGTGCTGATCGGGGATACCCGGTTCGATGCGGAGGGGGCAGGTCAGATGGGGATTGCCTGTATCGGCGTTTCCTATGGGTTCGGTACGAAGGAAGAACTGCTGGAACATGGAGCCATAGCGGTTGCTGACAGTCCGGAGGAACTGAAAAAATTCCTTTACTTTTAACGGTTTTTGTGATAGATTATATGTTAGTGAAATGAAGATTGTGTTGCGGAGATCTGGAGAGAGCAAGACATATGGCATCGGTGATGCATGTGTTTTCTGCGCTCTCTTTTTTGTTTTCCAGGAGAATCTTTAATAAAAGTGCTTTTACCAGGAGGAGAACATGTTTTGTGATATACTGGCGGACTGTCCTGTCATAGCGGCAGTCAGGGACGAGGAAAGTCTGGAGAGGAGTTTCCAGTCAGAATGCAGAATTGTTTTTGTGCTTTATGGAGATGTATGCAGCATCCCGGACATCGCGGAGCGAATTAAGGCTCATGGGAAAACGGCCATGATTCATCTGGATATGGTCGGCGGTCTGGATTCCCGGGAGATTGCGGTGGATTATATCCGTCAGTTTACCAGGGCGGATGGGATTATTTCTACGAAAACAGCCCAGATCCGCCGGGCGAAGGAGCTGGGACTTTACACGGTTTTCCGTTTTTTCCTGCTGGATTCCCGCTCGCTGGAGACGATAAAAAAGCAGTGCCAGATTGTACGTCCGGATTGTATGGAAGTCCTTCCGGGAGCAGCCTCCCGGGTGATTTCCCGGATTGCGGAACAGCATCATATACCGGTGATTGCCGGGGGACTGATTGCGGACAGGGAGGATGTGATTACGGCCCTGCAGGCCGGAGCCACATCGATATCCACAACCAGATCTGACCTGTGGTTTATCTGATAATACTCACGAAACAGATATGGAAAATTTAAGGAGGAATGAGTATGTATGACGTAATTATAATCGGCGCCGGAGTATCCGGATGCGCCGTTGCCAGGGAACTGTCCCGCTACAAATACCGGACCCTGGTGCTGGAAAAGTGTGAGGATATCTGCGAGGGTACATCCAAAGCCAACAGCGGTATTGTCCATGCCGGTTTTGACACTGAGCCCGGATCCATGATGGCAAGAATGAATATCAGGGGAAATGCCATGATGGAGCAGCTTTCCAGGGAACTGGATTTTCCTTTCCGCAGGAATGGTTCCCTTGTGCTTTGCTTTGACGGGAAGGATATGTACAAGCTGGAGGAACTTCTGGAAAAGGGAAAGGAGAACGGTGTTCCGGGTCTGAGGATTCTCTCCAGGGAAGAGGCAAAGGCCATGGAGCCGAATCTGACGGATGATCTGGCAGGAGCTCTTTACGCGCCTACCGGCGGTATCGTATGTCCCTTTGGACTGACGATCGCCCTGGCGGAGAACGCGGCGGTAAACGGAGTGGAATTCCGGCGGGAGACAGAAGTGACTGCTATTGCAAAGGAAGACGGGTTTTACAGAATCAGCACCAGCAGAGGGGATTTTGAAACGAAGGTAGTTGTCAATGCGGCAGGCGTCTATGCCGACCGT
The DNA here is from genome assembly GCA_964387345.1 of uncultured Eubacterium sp. Lineage (GTDB taxonomy): Bacteria > Bacillota > Clostridia > Lachnospirales > Lachnospiraceae > Eubacterium_I. The sequence continues at coordinate 16,217 of CAYLWI010000007.1, forward strand.
TTTCACAACATGGTAAGCAATGAAAGGATGACGATTGTCGCCCGGAAGGGCGAGTACTGTCTGATGGACAAGAAGGTGGGGAAATACGTGGATCACACTATTTTCCAGCTGCCTACCATCTATGGCAAGGGTGTTCTTGTAACGCCTACGGTTCATGGGAATCTTATGGCAGGACCTACGGCGGTAGATATTGAGGATAAGGAGAATACCAGGACAACTGTGGAGGGGATCGCGGATCTTCAGCGCAGAGCGTCAATCAGTGTTCCCACACTTCCGCTGAGACAGGTGATCACATCCTTTACCGGACTGAGGGCTCACCGGCCGGAGCATGATTTCGTGATTGGAGAAGCGGCCGGGGCGCCGGGATTTGTGGATGTGGCCGGAATGGAATCCCCGGGACTTTCCAGCGCGCCTGCTGTGGGAGAATATGTGGCGGAGCTGGTCCGGGGTATTCTTCCCGCGGAAAAGAAAGAGGATTTTGTAGCTGTCAGAAAAGGCATTCCCAGCGTGGCGGACGCTACTATGGAGGAGAAACAGGAGCTGGTAAAGAAGAATCCTGCTTACGCCAATGTGATCTGCCGCTGTGAAGTGGTAACGGAAGGAGAGATTCTGGACGCCATCCGCCGGCCGGTGGGAGCCAGAACCCTGGACGGGGTGAAGCGCCGGACAAGAGCAGGCATGGGACGCTGTCAGGCGGGCTTCTGTTCACCGAAGACGGTGGAGATTCTGGCAAGAGAGCTGGGGAAAGATATGAGTGAGATTACGAAATGCGGAGAAGGCTCTAATTTCATTACCGGATATGTGAAGGAGGATGTGTAAATGCAGGTAGATATTGCGATCATCGGCGGAGGCCCGGCAGGGCTGGCGGCAGCATCCGCGGCATATGACGCGGGGGTGCGGGATATTCTGATTATTGAGCGTGATAATGAGTTGGGAGGTATTTTAAATCAGTGTATTCACAACGGATTCGGACTTCACACTTTTCATGAGGAGCTGACCGGACCGGAGTATGCAGGACGTTATATTGAGCAGGTGCAGGAAAAGAAAATCCCTTATCTGCTGCATACGATTGTGGTGGATATTGCTCCGGACAAGACAATCACGGCCATGAATAAGGAGGATGGCGTCTTTACTATCCGCGCAAAGGCAGTGATCCTTGCCATGGGCTGCCGGGAGCGTCCCAGAGGAGCATTAAATATTCCCGGTTACCGTCCGGCGGGAATCTACTCCGCAGGTACCGCCCAGCGTTATGTAAATATGGAAGGCCGGATGCCTGGAAAGAGTGTAGTTATTCTTGGCTCGGGAGACATCGGGCTGATCATGGCCAGGCGTATGACGCTGGAAGGCGCGAAGGTAAAGGTTGTTGCGGAACTGATGCCTTACTCCGGAGGATTAAAGAGAAATATTGTCCAGTGTCTGAACGACTTTGATATTCCGCTGAAGCTGAGTCATACTGTAATTGATATAAAGGGCAGGAAACGTGTGGAAGGAATTACCCTTGCGCAGGTAGATGAGAATCTGAAACCCATTCCGGGGACAGAAGAGGAGATTGCGTGTGATACACTGCTGCTTTCCTGTGGTCTGATTCCGGAAAATGAGCTTTCCTCCCAGGTCGGAGTGAAGCTGAATCCGGTTACCAGCGGGCCGGTTGTGGATGAGAGCCTGGAAACAAATATAGACGGGATTTTCGCCTGTGGGAATGTGCTTCATGTACATGATCTGGTGGATTTTGTTTCCGGAGAGGCAAAAATGGCAGGGGAAAATGCTGCGGCTTATGTGAAGGGAGAACTGGCCGCTCCCGTTATGGAAATCGGACTGAACGGAGTAGAAGGCGTCCGTTATACGGTGCCCTCAAAGATCGATGTGAACCGTATGGCTGACAGGCAGATTGTCCGTTTCCGTGTGGGACAGGTATTCCGGAACTGTTATCTGTCTGTTTACTATAATGACGAGAGAGTCAGCCATGCAAAAAAGCGGATCATGGCTCCGGGAGAGATGGAACAGGTGATCCTGCAGAAAGAAAAGCTGGCTGCTTTTGAAGGATTAAAGACGATTACGATTAAAGTAGAACAGGGGGAGACGGCATGAGTACACAGGAACTGATTTGTATCGGATGTCCCATGGGATGCAGCCTGAAGGTGAATATTTCAGACGATAAGGAGCTGACCGTAACAGGCAACACCTGTCCCCGGGGAGAAGATTACGCCAGAAAAGAACTGACAGATCCCAGAAGAATTGTGACTTCCAGTGTGCGTGTTACCGGAGGGCATCTGCCGGCAGTGTCTGTAAAAACCGCTTCAGATATCCCAAAAGGGAAGATCGGGGACTGTATAAAGGCCCTGAAAACAGTTACAGTGGAGGCCCCGGTAAAAATCGGGCAGGTGATTCTGGAGGATGTGGCCGGGACAGGCGTGGATATTGTGGCGACGAAAAATATTGCGGCTGTCACAGACCCGGTGTAAAATCATAAGAAAACCGGCCGGATGGAGAACAGCAGTCCAGGGTTCTCCCGGCGGAAGAATGGAGAAAGGACAGGAGACATATGGGGAAATATATTATGGCGCTGGATCAGGGAACGACCAGTTCCAGATGCATTATTTTTGATAAAGAAGGCAGAATCTGCGGCATGGCCCAGAAGGAGTTTGATCAGATTTACCCGGAGCCGGGCTGGGTGGAGCAGAATCCCAGGGAAATCTGGTCTTCACAGTTGTCTGTATTGACAGAGGCCATGGCGGTATCGGGGGTGACTCCGGCAGATATTGCGGGCATCGGCATTACAAATCAGAGGGAGACAACCATCGTCTGGGATAAGGCGACAGGAGAACCGGTATATAACGCCATTGTATGGCAGTGCCGCCGGACAGCGAAGATGATCGACCAATTAAAGGAGAAAGGCTTTGACAAGGTGATCCGGGAAAAAACCGGACTCATTGCAGACGCTTACTTCAGCGCCAGTAAAATCGCCTGGATTCTGGATCATGTAGAAGGCGCCAGGGAACGGGCGGAGCGGGGGGAACTGCTGTTTGGAACTGTCGATACCTGGCTGATCTGGAATCTGACAGGGGGCCGTGTCCATGTAACTGATTATACAAACGCATCCCGGACCATGCTTTTTGACATTCATAATCTGTGCTGGGATAAAGAAATTATGGACTGGTTCCATATTCCGGCGGAAATGCTTCCAGCCGTAAAGCCTTCCAGCTGTATCTATGGATATACAGATGAAAAGATCCTGGCCGGGAAGGTGGCAATAGCCGGAGCGGCGGGAGACCAGCAGGCCGCGCTGTTCGGTCAGTGCTGCTTTGATGTGGGAGATGTGAAAAATACATATGGTACCGGATGTTTTCTGTTAATGAATACGGGAAGAACTCCCATTGATTCCGGAAACGGACTGCTGACGACGATCGCCGCCAGCACGGCGGACCATGTGGAATATGCCCTGGAGGGAAGCGTGTTTGTGGCAGGCGCCGCTGTGCAGTGGCTCCGGGACGGGATGCGCATGGTAAAGGATGCGGCCCAGACGGAAGAATATGCCTCTGAAGTTTTTGATACCAATGGCGTTTATCTCGTACCGGCTTTTGCAGGTATGGGGGCTCCTTACTGGAACCAGTATGCCAGGGGCACTGTAGTAGGTCTGACCCGGGGCTGCAGGAAGGAGCATTTTATCCGCGCTACCCTGGAGTCCATCGCCTACCAGTCTTATGATGTGATCAAAGCCATGGAAGAGGACGCAGGCGTGACATTGAGGAATCTGAAGGTTGACGGAGGAGCCAGCGCCAACAATCTGCTGGTGAAATTCCAGGCCAATATCAACCAGGCGGAAGTGTACCGTCCGAAATGTATTGAGACTACGGCTCTGGGAGCCGCTTATCTGGCAGGTCTGGCTGTGGGCTACTGGAAGGATAAGGAGGAGATCCGCAGCAACTGGCAGCTGGGGCGTAAGTTCGAGCCGGAAATGGAAGAAACTGAGATCACAAAGCTTCTGAAGGGCTGGCGCCGGGCAGTGAAGTGCGCGCTGGCGTGGGCCGAGGAGGAAGACTGAAGGACAGATGGCATACAGATAAGACGGAAATCCTTAGCTGGATATTCCGTCTTATTGTTTAAAGCTAAAAATAGATCCGTGGCCTGCTTTTTAGGCGGAAATTAATGGACGCTGATTTTATCCTTAGGCGCTTCAGAACGGAGGGCGGGTACAACTGAATATGGAAAAGTACCATAACAAATGTATTACGGCTGGAGAGTTGTCTGAGGGTGTAATTTCTATTTCTATTCTTTGTGCTGTTTTTTTCTAAATTCAGTTGAATCCTCGGAATGCGGATGCTATACTGAAAAAGGCGTTACTGTGGATAACGTGTACAGGGGCGGAAGGTCCCGATGTATGATTTTGCAGTATGTGCGCAGTATGATTCAGTAAATACTGATTTACAGATAAATTAGCAGAATAGAAAAGGAGTATATGGTTATGGAACAGTATAAACAGGAATTTATTCAGTTTATGGTAGAGTCTGATGTGTTGAAGTTTGGGGAGTTTACATTGAAAAGCGGCAGAAAGTCGCCGTTTTTTATGAATGCGGGAGGCTATGTGACAGGTTCACAGCTGAAGAAGCTTGGAGAGTTTTACGCGAAGGCGATTCACAATACATACGGCGATGATTTTGATGTTCTGTTCGGACCGGCTTATAAGGGAATTCCGTTGAGCGTCGTCACCGCGATTGCGTACAGCGAATTGTACGGAAAGGAAGTGAGGTACTGCTCTGACCGCAAGGAGGAGAAGGATCACGGCGCGGACAAGGGAAGTTTTCTCGGAAGTAAGTTAAAGGACGGCGACAGGGTTATTATGATCGAGGATGTGACTACATCCGGAAAGTCCATGGAGGAGACGGTTCCGAAGGTAAGAGGCGCGGCGGATGTTGAGATTGCCGGTCTGATGGTTTCTCTGAACCGTATGGAAGTCGGGAAGGGCGGAGAAAAATGCGCGCTGGATGAGATCAGGGATCTTTATGGTTTTGAAACAGGCGCGATTGTAACCATGGAGGAGGTAACAGAGTATCTGTACAACAGGCCGTATAATGGAAGAGTTGTGATTGACGATACATTAAAAGCGGCGATTGATGCATACTATGAGCAGTACGGTGCGAAATAAAAAGGACGGTCGACATGTTCATAAGCAAGCATAAAAAAAGTATATGGGTTTTGTGCTGGATTCTGTTTCTGATTTATATCGGCGCCCTGGTGTATTTTCTTTTTTTTGCGGAAATGCTGGGCAGGGCGGACGAGCAAAGGGGATATCATTATAATCTGATTCCCTTCAGGGAGATCCGCCGTTTTCTGTTTTACCGCGAGCAGTTGGGAATGATAGCGGTTTTTCTGAATCTGGCAGGAAATATTATGATTTTTATGCCTTTTGGTTTCCTGCTTCCCATTATGAGCAGAAAGCTGAGAGGTTTCTTTCGTGTAACATTTCTGGGCTTTGAACTGAGTCTGGCTGTGGAGATTGTTCAGCTGGTCAGCAAGACAGGAAGCTGTGATGTGGACGATATGATTTTGAATACCATCGGCGTGATGTCCGGGTTCCTTATATATTCCGTCATTCAGCATAAACGGGATGTGGAAGCGGACAGGCGCCGGATGCGGGGGAAGGATAGATAGACAGTATGGCAAAAAGCAGAAGAGAATATTTCCGGAAAACAAGAAAAACCAGACTTCGTGAGCTGAAACATTCGAAAACAGGATGGTGCGGCATGGCGGCGGCCCTGCTGGCGGCAGCGCTGTTTGCAGTTTCTGTGGCTCTGTCCTATACATCGTCGGGAGACGCGGACTTTCTGGCCGGCTCTTTCAGTCTGATCGGGCTTGTGCTGGCTGTAGGAGCCTTTATTCTGGGAATCATGGCTGTCCGGGAGCCGAAGACGCGTCCCATTCCGCCCCGCACAGCGATTGCCCTGGGTGGAATTATGACCGTAGTGCTGGCAGGACTATATATATCCGGCATGGTATAAAGGTATAGGGCTGACCGAACAGTGGTTTCCGGGAAAGTTACAGTGGAAACGGAGAAGAGAATATAGAGAAAACCGGAGGTGTGAAACGTACAGATGGCAGATTCAGAGTGGATGGCAGAAGATATGGAAGTTTACAGAGAACGGTTCGGGCTGATGTCGGAGCGGATCCGGCAGATTCCGTCGGAGCAGTCTGTCCCGGGAAAGTACCGGGACTATTTTCTCGGGGCGGTACCTTTTCTGCTGAAAACAGAAGAGATCTTCCGGCGGGCACAGGCAGGTACGCTGAAAGACCGTTCCCTGGAAGAATGCCGGGCGGATCAGGCGGAGCTGTATCGTCACATTGTCCCGGAGAATTATGATCACAGTTATGCTAATCCGGCCTACGCTGTGGAAAAGCTGGGGCAGGAGGCCGGACAGATGCTGTCTCTGCTCTGTTCGGAGCTGGAGGGCTGTATTGCCTGGGCTTTTCAGGGAAGGCTGCGGGAGCTGACTCTTCTGTTTGAACTGTTCGTGCAGGTGTACAATTGTCTGGAGGAGGATGATCTGAAAGAGGCCAGAGAGACGATTTACTGGTATTTTCATGATTACAGTGAGATTTTTATGGAGAACCAGATTCACGATATGGTCTGCCCCGATGATAACTTTTTTGTAAATATTATTCTGAATGCGGATCTGGAGGATCTTACGTATCTGTATCAGTATGGGCTTCCTGTGGGCAGGAATGAACTGGAGACCGCGGCGTTCCTGAACCGGATGTCCCGGGAGGAAATCCAGGCCATGGCTGACACCTATACAGAAGGATACCGGATCGGGTTTGAGATGACCGGCAAGGATTTATCAAAAAAGAAGGTGGCGGAGATTCATTATCCCATCGGATTTGAACGGATGATGCGGGCGGCAGTAAAGAATTTCCATAAAATGGGACTGCAGGTGACCGCTTCCCGGGAGCCGGCGTCTTCTTTCCAGAATAAGGGAAGCAGCAAGCGGGCGGTGTTTTCCACTTCTGTGAACCGTCAGTATGATTTTGACCACCGGGAGGACAAGGCCTTTTATTTTGATAAGTCTTTTGTGGAACGGCGGCTGGAAGTCATGAAGACGGTGTTTGAGCAGCATAAGGAACAGGCTGCCGGGTATGCGGGGCCGGCTGTGGTGGAGGTGTTCGGGGAGGATGCTTTTTCCCCGGAAATAAAAACGGCGGCGCTCCGGTATGGGGAGGAGCAGCAGAAGCTGAATGTCTACAATGCTTCTGAGAGCACCCAGATCACTTATCATTATATCCACGGCGAAGAGCGGAGCTTTACAATCATAGCTTATCCGGTTCCGGAGATTGGAGAAAAATTCCCGGAGATTTTTGCGGAGACGGTGGCCATCAATACGCTGGATTATAAAAAATACCAGGCCATGCAGCAGTGCCTGATCGATGTTCTGGATCAGGCGGAGCGCGTTCATATTGTGGGAACAAATGGAAACCATACGGATCTGACGGTGTCCATCTGTCCGCTGCCGGATCCGGATACCCAGACGGCCTTTGAGAATTGTGTGGCGGATGTAAATATCCCGGTGGGAGAGGTGTTTACTTCTCCGGTTCTGAAGGGAACCAATGGGGTGCTGCACGTTTCCGAAGTATTTCTGAACGGACTGAAGTATGAGAATCTGGAGATGACCTTCAAAGACGGTATGGTGGAATCCTACACCTGTACGAACTTCGGATCGGAGCAGGAGAACCGGCGGTATGTCAGGGATCATGTGCTGATGCATCATGATACGCTTCCCATGGGAGAGTTTGCCATCGGGACCAATACCACGGCGTATGTGATGGGGAAAAAGTATCAGATTGCCGGCAAGCTGCCGATTCTCATTGCGGAGAAGACGGGGCCTCATTTCGCAGTGGGGGATACCTGCTACTCTTATGAGGAAGATATCATTACCCGCAATCCGGACGGGAAGCAGATTGTGGCCAGGGAGAATGAGGTCAGCGCTCTGCGGAAGGAAGATCCTTCCAGGGCGTACTTTAACTGTCACACGGATATAACCATTCCTTATGAGGAGCTGGGCGCCATTACGGTGATCCGGAGGGATGGGACCACAGTGGATGTGATCCGGGACGGGTTGTTCCAGATAGAAGGAGCCGGGGATCTGAACCTTCCCCTTTTGAAAAACCGGCAGAAGAGCTGATCAGATCCGCGCCGGGAAGCAGAAGGGTCTGGGACCGGCAGACTGCATTTATAAGAAAAGTGACAGAGAACAGCTTTTTATATTAGAAATGCTTATAAATTGTATTACAATATATAATTGGTATTTCACGAAAAGACCAGTTACTATTGTTATATAGAAGCAACAAAATACAGATCAAAAGATAGGAGAACCAAAATGGCAAAAGTAGGAATTGTAATGGGCAGCGACTCGGATATGCCTGTAATGGCGAAAGCAGCAGAGATCCTGGACAAGCTGGGGATTGACTATGAGATGCGGATTATTTCTGCTCACAGAGAACCGGATGTTTTCTTTGAGTACGCGAAGGGCGCAGAAGAAAGAGGGTGCAGGGTGATTATTGCCGGAGCCGGAAAGGCTGCTCATCTGCCGGGTATGTGCGCGGCTATTTTTCCCATGCCGGTCATTGGTATTCCCATGAAGACTTCTGACCTGGGAGGTGTGGATTCCCTTTACTCGATTGTACAGATGCCCAGCGGTATTCCGGTGGCTACGGTGGCGATTAACGGAGGGGCCAATGCAGGTATCCTGGCGGCAAAGATTCTGGCTGTTTCAGATCCGGAGCTTCTGGCGCGGCTGAAAGCCTACTCCACAGAACTGAAGGAGCAGGTAGAAGCTAAGGACGCAAGGCTGCAGGAGACAGGCTGGAAGAATTATTAATTACCGGAGCGGGTGTATACAGTACGGATTATGAATGACCGGAACGGATGTACCCGGCAGGAATTTTGAATACAGAGGAGGATCTGTTATGGATTATAAGACATCCGGCGTTGACATTGAGGCCGGTTACAAATCTGTGGAACTTATGAAAGAGCATGTGAAGAAGACGATGCGTCCCGAGGTTCTGGGCGGTCTGGGCGGTTTTTCCGGAGCTTTTTCCCTGGAGGGAATTAAAAATATGGAGGATCCGGTTCTGCTGTCGGGAACGGACGGCTGCGGCACCAAGGTAAAGCTGGCTTTTCTTATGGATAAGCATGATACTATCGGAATTGACGCGGTTGCCATGTGTGTAAACGATATCGCCTGCGCGGGAGGGGAGCCTCTGTTTTTCCTGGATTATATCGCCTGTGGACGGAATTATCCGGAGAAGATTGCGGAGATTGTCAAGGGCGTGGCGGAGGGCTGCCTTCAGTCCGGCGCTGCCCTGATCGGCGGAGAGACGGCGGAGCATCCGGGGCTGATGCCGGAGGATGAGTATGATCTTGCCGGTTTCGCGGTGGGCGTCTGCGACCGGAAGGATCTGATTACGGGAGAGAACCTGAAGCCCGGCGATGTGCTCATCGGAATGGCTTCCACAGGAGTTCACTCCAATGGATTTTCCCTGGTTCGCAAAGTGTTTGAGATGACGAAGGAATCTCTGGATACTTATTATGATTCTCTTGGAAAGACTCTGGGAGAGGCCCTGATCGCGCCAACCCGGATTTATGTAAGGGCGCTGAAGAATATCAAAGACGCCGGCGTGACCGTAAAGGCCTGCAGCCACATTACCGGCGGTGGTTTTTACGAGAATGTTCCCCGGATGCTGGCGGAGGGCGCCCGGGCTGTGATTAAAAAGGACAGCTATCCGGTTCCGCCCATTTTCAGACTTCTGCAGGAGAAGGGGGAGATCGCGGAGCAGATGATGTATAATACCTTTAATATGGGAATCGGCATGATCGTTGCCGTTGATCCGGCTGACGCCGGCAGGGCGATGGAAGCCATCCGCGCTGCCGGGGATACTCCCTATGTGATCGGAAGTATTGAGGACGGAGAAAAAGGAGTAGACTTATGTTAAAAATTACTGTGCTGGTTTCCGGCGGCGGAACCAATCTCCAGGCCATTATTGACCGGATCGGGGACGGCGCCATTACCAATACGGAGATCGCCGCGGTGATCAGCAATAATAAAAACGCCTATGCCCTGGAGCGGGCCGCGAAGGCCGGGATCCCGGCAAAATGCGTTTCCCCGAAGGATTTTCCGGACAGGGAGGCTTTCAATGACGCGCTGCTCCAGGCTGTAGATGAGACCGGGGCAGATCTGGTTGTGCTGGCCGGCTTCCTGGTTGTGATACCGGAAAAGATGATTCAGAAATACCGGAACAGGATCATTAATATTCACCCGTCCCTGATTCCTTCTTTCTGCGGGAAGGGATATTATGGGCTGAAGGTTCATGAGGGCGTGCTTGCCAGAGGGGTGAAGGTGACCGGGGCCACCTGTCATTTTGTAGATGAGGGAACAGATACCGGACCGATCATCCTTCAGAAAGCGGTAGAGGTCCGGCAGGGGGATACCCCGGAGATTCTGCAGCGCCGGGTAATGGAGCAGGCGGAATGGATTATTATGCCGGAGGCCATTGACCTGATTGCCAATGGAAAGGTATCTGTAGCTGACGGGCTGGTACATATAGAAGAGTAAAAGTTACTGTGAATCGCATCAGAAAGGGAGTACAAAGATGAAAGTTTTAATCGTAGGCAGCGGCGGCCGCGAGCATGCCATTGCCATGAGTGTCGCAAAGAGCAGCCATGCGGACAGGATTTACTGTGCGCCGGGAAACGCGGGCATCGGACAGATCGCCCAGTGTGTTCCCATCGGAGCCATGGAGTTTGAAAAACTGGCGGATTTCGCGAAGGAAAATGACATTGATCTGACGATTATCGGTATGGACGATCCCCTGGTGGGCGGTATCGTGGATGTGTTTGAGGAGGCGGGGCTCCGGGTGTTCGGTCCTGATAAGGCTGCCGCGATTCTGGAAGGATCCAAGGCTTTTTCCAAGGATCTGATGAAAAAGTACAACATTCCTACGGCAGCCTATGAGACCTTCGATGATCCGGATAAAGCGCTGGCTTATCTGGAAACGGCGAAGATGCCCATTGTGTTGAAGGCGGACGGACTGGCGCTGGGGAAAGGCGTGCTGATCTGTAAGACGCTGGAAGAGGCGAAAGCCGGCGTGAAAGAGATTATGATGGATAAGAAGTTCGGCTCCGCAGGCAACCATATGGTTGTGGAAGAGTTCATGACCGGGCGCGAGGTATCTGTGCTGTCCTTCGTGGACGGAAAGACTATTAAGATCATGTCTTCCGCCCAGGATCACAAGAGAGCGAAGGATGGAGACCAGGGGCTGAATACCGGCGGTATGGGAACCTTCTCTCCCAGTCCCTTCTATACAAAAGAAGTGGACGAGTTCTGCCATAAATATATTTTCCAGCCCACAGTAGACGCCATGGCGGCGGAGGGGAGGCCTTTTAAGGGAATCATTTTCTTCGGTCTGATGCTGACGGAGGATGGCCCGAAGGTACTGGAGTACAATGCCCGCTTCGGAGACCCGGAGGCCCAGGTGGTTCTTCCCAGAATGAAGAATGATATTCTGGAAGTAATGGAGGCCTGCATTGACGGCGCCCTGGATCAGATTGATCTGCAGTTTGAGGACAACGCGGCGGTTTGTGTGGTGCTTGCCAGCGACGGCTATCCGGTTTCTTATGAGAAAGGCTTTGAGATTAAAGGGCTTGAAAATTTTGAGAACAGGGACGGATACTACTGCTTCCATGCGGGAAGTAAGCTGGATGATAGCGGGAAGATTGTAACCAGCGGCGGCCGCGTGCTGGGAATCACCGCCAAGGGAGCTGATCTGAAGGAAGCCCGGGCCAATGCGTACAAAGCCGCAGAATGGGTAGACTTTGAGAATAAGTATATGCGTCATGACATTGGAAAAGCCATTGACGAGGCATAAAAATATGAAAAAAGCGATGATTTTTGACATGGACGGGACCCTGTGGGATTCCGTGGACAGTATTGTACTTTCATGGAATGCGGCGCTGAGACAGATCGGGGAGACGGATGTGACTGTGACCAGAGACCGGCTGATGGGGCTCATGGGAAATACCATGGATGTCTTTGCCCGGACCCTGTTTCCCCACTATTCGCCGGAGAAAGGTGAAGAATGGATTTCCCTGCTTGGACAGATTGAGAATGAGTTTCTCAGCAGATACGGCGCTGTCCTTCTGGGAGATGTGAAAGGTGTTTTTTCCAGACTCCGGGAAATGGGATATGGGGTTTACGTTGTCAGCAACTGCCAGTCGGGATATATTGAGAGTTTTCTTCAGTATTATCACCTGGAGGATCTGGTGGATGATACAGAGTGTTATGGGAATACGCTCCGGGGCAAAGCAGACAATCTGCGGCTTCTTATAGAGAGAAATCATCTGGACGAGTATCTGTATCTGGGCGATACCCAGGGGGATCTGAACGCCTGCAGGGAAGCGGGAGTGCCTTTCCTGTTTGCCGCCTATGGATTCGGCGCTGTGGATGATTCCGTTCCGCGGATTGAGAAACTGGACGATCTGCCGGAGTATCTGGAGAAAAGAAGCTGAGGCTTCAGATTTTCTTAAGAAATCTTCAGTATTTCTTCCTTGTATGGGAAATTGCAGAATGCTATATTGTAAGTGTACTAATCTGATTCATACAGTTAGTACACTTATATTTTTTGGGGAAAAAGGAGGTTTTCTATGATGATACAGCTGAATTATCGTGATTCCCGTCCGTTTTACCAGCAGATTAAGGACAATATCCGCCATCTGGTGGTCAGCAGGGCGGTGAATACAAATGAAAAACTCCCTTCTGTGCGGGAACTGGCTTCCGCGCTTGCCATCAATCCCAATACGATCCAGAGAGCATACCGCGATCTGGAGAGCGAAGGTTACATTTATACCGTTCCGGGCAAGGGAAGCTTTGTGGCTGAGGTAAAGGACGTGGCAAAAGAACGCCGGAAAGATCTGTTCCAGATCTTTGACGCTACGGTAAAGGAACTTCTGTTCCTGGCGACTCCGGCGTCTGATCTGCAGACAAGAATCCGCTGTATTTCAGAAAAGGGGGGAGAAAATTTTGGTTAAGGTTGAAAATGTGACAAAAATCTTTGGAGATTTTAAAGCGCTGGATCAGACAACGCTGCATGTGAAGAAAGGAGCTGTCTACGGACTGGTGGGACCCAACGGCGCCGGAAAGTCTACGATTATACGGCATATTACAGGCGTTTACCGGCAGGACAGCGGAAGTGTTCTGGTGGATGGCCGGACGGTCTATGAGAATCCGGCGGTGAAAGGGAAGATTGCCTATATTCCGGATGAACTGTTTTATTTCCTTCAGGCGGATACCCTGGAGATGAAGCGGTATTATAAGGGGCTTTATAAGAATTTTGATGAGAAGCTGTTTGACCGGCTGCGGGAGTTTTTTCCAACGATTGATGTAAAAAGAAGCATCCGTCGTCTGTCCAGGGGAATGCAGAAGCAGGTGGCCTTCTGGCTGGCTATCTGTACAAAACCGGAACTGATGGTGCTGGATGAGCCGGTGGACGGTCTGGATCCGGTAATGCGGCGGCAGATCTGGGGTATTATCCTGTCAGAAGCTGCGGATCACAATACGACAGTTCTGGTGTCTTCCCACAATCTCCGGGAACTGGAGGATGTGTGTGACCATGTGGGGATCATGTACCAGGGAAAGATCATGATTGAGCGATCCCTCTCCGAACTGCAGGGCAGCGTGTCCAAGATCCAGGTGGCCTTTCAGGAGGGGATGCCTTCCCTGCCGGAGGAGTTTGAGATTCTTCATATGTCAAATACCGGCCGTGTCTATACACTGATTGTGAAGGGAGATCCCCGGCGGGCAAAAGAAATGCTGGAGGCGACCAGACCTATGCTCATTGATGTGCTGCCTCTGACGCTGGAGGAAATATTCATTTATGAAATGGGAGGTGTCAATTATGAAATCAAAGACATCCTTTATTAACAGGACTATTTTTATAAAAAACATACTCCGTTTCTGGCCCATGTGGGTGTTGTACCTGATTATTTTGTTTTTTATGCTTCCGGTCAGTCTGTATCGCAATACAAATCCGGACTTTTTTGTCAGAAATGACCTTGCGGAGTCTCAGCTCAGGAATGTGGCGAATGTTGTAAATAATAGTATTAAGGCTAATTCTATCCTTGTGTTTGTGATGGCGGTTATTTTCGCGCTGCTGATTTTCGGATATCTTTATAACGCGAAAAGCTGCAATATGATTCACGCGCTGCCGGTCAGCCGGAAGGAATTATTTACCACCGGATATCTGAACGGACTGTTGTTCCTGATCGGCCCCCAGATTCTGATGTTTCTGGTCAGCCTGATTGTATGTATCATTAACCATGTGGCGAATGTGGAGCCTCTGCTGTACTGGCTGGTGCTTTCTGCCATAGCGTCCTTTCTTTTCCTTTCCGCTGCCATATTCTTCTGTATGCTCAGCGGGAATGCGGTGGCCGCGCTGATTTATTATGTGGCGGGAAATTTTATTTATACAGCTATAAGATTTCTCGTATGGATGATTGTCTCTATGGTGGGTTATGGAATGGAATATTATTTTGGCAGTCTGGCAGAATTCCGGAACAGTGCGTTTTCACCTTTGATATACCTTGTTGCCAATGCAGGAGTCAGAACTGTTTCCGATGCAGATGGAACGGCTGTGTCTGTGGCGGTAAAGGGGATGCCTGTTATGCTCCTTTACCTGGTTCCGGCGGTGGCGCTGCTGATTTTTGCCGTGATTTTTTATCAGAAAAGACAGCTGGAGTGCGCGGGAGATATAGTGGCTTTCCGCTGGATGAATCCTGTGTTCCGCTGGGTGGTCGCTTTTTCCGGAGGAGTTGGCCTTGGTATTGTTTTTGCCGGGGTATTCTTCGTGTCTGACCGGAAATTCGTTCTTATGCTGGTTTTATTTTCGGCAGGGATGACGCTGGTGTTTTTCTTCCTCTCGGAAATGATCCTGAAGAAGCGGTTCCGGATTTTCCGGAGGGGAATCTGGCTGGAAGGCATTGTGTCTGCGGCAGTGGTGACGCTGCTGATAGGAGCTGTTGATTGGGATCTGTTCGGGGTGGAACGGAAAATTCCGGACGCAGACCAGGTTCGGGCAGCTTATCTGTCAGGCCCTTATTATGATATGGTTCTGACGGAACCGGAGCAGATTGAACAGCTGGAGGAGGTTCATCAGAGCGCGCTGGATCACGAACAGGAATACAGGGATGTCTATTATGATAATCAGTCAGAGCTGGCGAGCGGCGACTGGATAGAGATGTCCGGCTATTCCATTACCTATTATCTGAAAAACGGCAAAAGTCTGAGGCGTACCTATATGATTCCGGTCAGTGAGGAATACCGGGAAGATTCTGGCAGTACAGTATCAAAGCTGTTTCTGCTTCAGAGCAACCCGGAGGATTATCTGAATTATGTTATCTGTAAGAATTATGAGGATGTGACCTATATAGGAGCCAGTATAGATGTGCTGTACTATGACGCGGCGGACAGCATGGCTCATTCCAAAGTCATAAATCTGGATCAGAGTCAGGCGCAGACGCTGTATGAGGCGCTGCTGCAGGATATTATGGAAGGTAATTATCCTTTTCAGTCAGGCGGAGACACTTCGGATGACAATGAGGCGTACTATAATACTCTGTCCTTTACCGGGCAGATTCCGGGAGATGAGGAAACGATTTATGATGATCTTCCGGATGACGCGGATATGCCAGATTACACGGGTTACAGAGCTGCTCTGATTGATGATTATTCAGACGGCAGCTATACTACGGTGTATCCCTCGTTTAATATCTATCCTTCCTGTACCCATACGATACAGACTTTGATAAATCTGGGAGTGATCCGGGATCAGTCTGATCTGACTGACTGGGGCGAGTACGATGAGTGGATATCAGATTGCGGCATTACCTATGAGTAAGCCGGGCCTCCGGGACAGACTGCTTCCTGTGTCTTCGGCCGGCAGATACAGAATATGAAACGAAAAGTCCCGCTGCTTTGACGGCAGCGGGCTTTGCTGTTTTTATTCTGTTGTTCCTTCTTCTTCGTCTTCTTTTTCAAGAGCGGCAACCGCCTCATTTAACATTCGGATAACGTTTTCATCGCCCATTTTTTCAAAGTGTTCAGAAGCGGCTTCCAGACGGTCAAAGAAGCTGGGTTTTCTTTCTGTGTCAGCATCTCCGCAGCCTGCGCTGCAGGTATAACAGTTGTGTGTGCATTCATCCATAGGATTTGTCATGATAAAACTCCTTTCTTAATTCTGCCGTAAAGTGTCCCGGTGGGGACGCTGATTCCGGCGGTCTGCCAAAAAGGTATCCTCCTGAAGGTCTGTCTTTTTGCAGTGATATTATACATGGAATGGAGTGATTTTGCCAGTCCGGTTTTTAAGTTCGCAGGATTCCGGCAGAAAATATTTGGAAAAGAAACCGTAATAGTGTATAATATGACCATGTTTGCGCGGCAGGCAGCCGCAGGATTTATGGGAGGATGAGAATGAGAGCGAGTGGTATTTTGCTTCCCGTCAGCAGTATTCCGTCAAAGTACGGAATCGGCGGTTTTACAAAGGAAGCTTATGAGTGGATTGATTTTTTAAAGAAGTGCGGACAGACATTCTGGCAGATTCTGCCCCTGGGACATACCAGTTATGGAGATTCCCCTTATCAGCCGTTTTCGACTTTTGCGGGGAATCCATATTTTGTATCACTGGACGACCTGATTGAGCAGGGGCTTCTGACCAGGGAGGAGTGTGACCGGGCGGAGCTGGGGACGAATCCTTCTTATGTGGATTACGGCAGGCAGTTTGAGAACCGTTTTACTCTTCTCAGGAAGGCTTATGAGAATGATAAGAAGAATGACCAGACAGAGTTTGAGGCGTTTGTGCGGGAGCAGGAGCACTGGCTCCCGGATTACGCGCTTTTTATGGCGGTCAAGGATCTTCATGACAAGAAAGCCTGGTATGAGTGGGAAGACGCTTACAGGATGAGGGATCCGGAGACAATCATGAAGGCAAAGACGGAACTGGCGGATGATATCAGCTTTCATGAGCATGTCCAGTACTGGTTTCTGATTCAGTGGAGAAAGGTAAAGGCTTATGCCAATGAGCAGGGGATCCGCATTATCGGCGATATGCCCATTTATGTTGCCATTGACAGCGCCGATGCCTGGACGAATCCTCAGATGTTCCAGTTTGACGCTGATCTGCAGCCCACAAAGGTGGCCGGATGTCCGCCGGATGCTTTCTCTGACGACGGACAGCTCTGGGGCAACCCTCTTTATGACTGGGACTATCATAAACAGACCGGCTATTCCTGGTGGATCAGCCGGATCCGCCATGCGGCGGTTTTATATGATGTGCTGCGTTTCGATCATTTCCGGGGATTTGACGAGTATTACGCGATTCCCTTCGGGGAGAAAACCGCGAGAAATGGAAAGTGGCTGCCGGGGCCTGGTATGGATCTCATGAATACCATCGAGAAAAATGTAGAGGGGATTGAGATTATAGCGGAGGATCTGGGAACCATTACCGACGGAGTACGTGACCTTCTGGAAGAGAGCGGATATCCGGGGATGAAAGTGCTGGAGTTTGCCTTTGGGGGCGGCTGCGATAATCCGTATCTGCCTCATAATTATGAAACGGCCAACTGTGTGGTTTATACGGGAACCCACGACAATGAGACTCTGTTCCAGTATATTGCCAATGCTTCCGATTATACCAGGGATCATATTAAAAACTACATGAACCGCTTCTGGGACAATTATGAGCAGCTCTGTGACAATATGGTGCGGCTGGCCATGATGAGTATTGCGAAGTACTGTATCATTCCCATGCAGGACTATCTGCATCTGGGGGAGGAGGCCAGGATGAATTTTCCTTCCACCCTGGGCGGCAACTGGGAGTGGCGTCTGACCAGGGAGCAGATCTCTGACGGTCTGGCTGATTTTATCGGTAATATCACCTGTGTTTCCGGGCGGTGGATGCAGGAGCCGGTGAAAGCGGAAGAGGATGGGAAGGCGGAGCCGGATGAGGATGCTTCTGCCGCGGACGCCGGGACGGATACGGAAAGGGCCGGTATGGATGGAAAAGAGAAGGAGGGAGGCTGGAGTCCCCGGCAGGACTCTGAGTTCCAGGTGGAGTTTTAAATATAAGGATAAAACAAAGAAGATTCTGAACGGCAGGTTATCAGAATCTTCTTTATTTATATTTATCCGGAATATCCGGCATAATTACAATATCTTCGTATCCTTACGGGAAAAATTTTTGGGATTCCTGGGATGTTTCATATAATTCAGCCCCTGCATGGTGAGTCCCATAAGAATGTTTCCCACCTCGTCAATATCCAGCTTATATCCGCTGCACACCCAGTTTTCCAGAACGCCGATTACTCCATAAGAGATATAGGCGTAGGCGTAATCTCTTGTTTCGGGAGAAGCTTCCGGATACATTTTTTTCCAGAATTTCATACTGTTGTCATAGCCCAGATAGATCAGCTGGCGGATAAAGGACGAATCGCCGTGGGGACCGATCAGAGCCTGGCATAAATCCTTGTTCTGGTCTACCAGCTCAAGAAGCTCCTCAAACCAGTCGTCTGTATTCAGGGTGAGAACGACATTCTCAAACAGCTCATTCTGTATGGAAGCCAGAAGAGCGTATACGTCTTCGTAATGGGAGTAGAAGGTACTCCGGTTGATATCTGCCAGCTTGCAGATGTCTGTTACCGTGATTTTGTTGATGGGTTTTTCCTGCAGCAGGTCAAAAAGAGCCTGACGGATTACAGATTTTGTATACTTTGTCCGGCGGTCAGTTGCCATAAAAATTCTCCTTTCATCAGTGTGCAGACAGGAACATCCAATGTAACACACTTTTGTCATTTTTCCAACACAAAAAGAACACAATGTGGGATATTTGACACAAAAAAAAAAATTGTCGGTTGATATTTTCATTATAAGAATTATAATATACAAGAGTAAAAAATGCAACAACGTGTTGGAAAAAAGACAAGAGTAAAAAATACAACAGTATTTTAGAACACAACACGATTCTTAAAACACAACAGTTGATGGATATATGAAAGGAGAATTTACTGTGGCAAGTTTATCACATACCATGCAGAGAAAAGCGTTCAGCGCTGCAATTGATATTGCTTTAAAGAGACTGAACAAGGACAGACAGAAGGGGCTGCTTCAGATTACAGATCTGGCGCAGAGGTTTATGGGTGACAACTTCAAACCGGAGGCATATGAGGCTGTCAGAAAGATGATTCAGGATCCCGATAATAAATGGATGAAGTTTGTAAGCAGAATGCTGGATGAGCTGGATCCCCATGTGGCAAAGATGACGGCGCTGAATCTTGGATTTGAGGCTGCATTTTATGGTACAAAGGTCATCCGTGCAAATAGGAAGGAGCATCAGTGCAATATTCCCTGGCTGATTCTGATGGATCCTACCAGCGCATGTAATTTAAGATGTACCGGATGCTGGGCCGCGGAATATGGATATAAGCTGAATCTTACATATGAAGAGATGGACAGCATCGTAACACAGGGAAAAGAGCTTGGCGTATACTTTTATATGTTCACCGGCGGCGAGCCTCTGGTGCGTAAGGCGGATCTGCTGAAGCTGGCGAAGAAGCATAACGACTGTGAGTTCCACAGTTTTACCAACGGAACATTGATTGATGAAGAACTCTGCAAAGAGGTCCGGAAGTTAGGAAACTTCTCTTTCTCATTATCTCTGGAGGGCTTTGAAGAGGCAAACGACGGACGCCGCGGCGACGGTATTTTCCAGAAAGTGCTTTCTGCCATGGATCTGATGAAAAAATATGGCCTGTTCTTCGGTACTTCCGTATGTTATACCAGAAAGAACATGGACGCCGTTACTTCTGACGAATTCTTTGATCTGATGATTGAGCACGGATGCCGTTATGCATGGTATTTCCATTATATGCCCGTCGGAAACGAGGCGGATGTGGAGCTGATGCCTACCATGGAACAGAGAGAGTGGATTTATAAGAGAATCCGTGAGGTACGCGGCTGGGAAGGCGGCAAGGAGATCATGCTGCTTGATTTCCAGAATGACGGTGAGTTTGTAGGCGGCTGTATTGCCGGAGGACGGAATTATTTCCATATCAATGCCAACGGCGACGCGGAGCCCTGCGTATTCATTCACTATTCCGGAGCGAACATCCGCGAAAACACTCTTCTGGAGTGCCTGCAGCAGCCCCTGTTTATGGCGTACAGAGACGGACAGCCTTTTAACAACAATCATCTCCGTCCCTGCCCGATGCTGGAGAATCCCGAAAAGCTGCAGCAGATGGTGAAAGAGACAGGAGCGAAATCCACAGACCTGCAGTCTCCGGAAAGCGTTGAGCACCTCTGTGGAAAATGTGAGGATTACGCGAAAGAGTGGGCTTCCCACGCAGACGCGCTCTGGAACGCGCATCATTTTGAGAAGAAGGGATATACCAACTACAAAGATACGATCTGATGGAACGGAATATTAAGGGAATACTATAAGGTTTACGAACAGGAGGAAAGAACTATGGCAGATTTAAAACATGCCGCGGCGAGAAAATCATTCGAGCTGGCTTTTAACGGCGTTTATAAATATATCAATAAAAATAAAGAAGAGAATCTTGTAAAACTGATGCACATGGCGCGTAAGATTGCCGGAAAGAATTTTCCGGATCAGTTCTGGGATAATGCGGATGAGGTGCTTGGGGATCCCGGCTGCAAATGGACCCAGCAGATTTATGACGCTTTTGATAACCTTCATCCGAATCTCGTCAAGACCCATGTTTTGAATCTTGGTTTTGAAGCAGGTCTGACCGGATTCAAAAAGGTAAAAGAGAATCGCGAAAAGTATGGCTGTAATGTGCCCTGGGTTATCCTGATGGATCCTACCAGCGCATGTAACTTAAGATGTACCGGATGCTGGGCGGCAGAGTATGGTTACAAGCTGAACCTGACCAATGAGGAGCTGGACCGTGTCATCACCGAGGCAAAAGAGCTGGGAATCCATTTCTTTATCTTTACCGGCGGAGAGCCCATGGTGCGTAAAAAAGATATTATGATGCTGGCTGAGAAGCACAATGACTGCGCCTTCCACATCTTCACAAACGGCACGCTGATTGATGAGGAGGTCTGCCAGACCGTACAGAGACTGGGCAATATTTCTTTTGCCCTTTCCATAGAGGGATATGAGGAGACCAATGATGACAGACGCGGCGAGGGTGTGTTCGCGAAGGTTATGCACGCCATGGATCTGATGAAACAGTATGGTCTGATCTACGGTACATCCATCTGTTACACCAGCAAAAACTATAAGGTGGTTACTTCTGATGAATTCCTTCAGATGCTGGTTGACAGGGGCGCGATCCTTTCCTGGTATTTCCATTATATGCCGGTTGGAAAGGACGCCAGCACAGATCTGCTTCTGACGCCGGAGCAGCGTGAGTATATGGTGGAACGTGTCCGTTATATCAGAAGCAGACATTGCCCCATCAAGCTGTTCACTCTGGATTTCCAGAATGACGCCGAGTTTGTAGGCGGATGTATCGCGGGCGGTAAGAACTACTTACATATCAACGCCAACGGTGATGTGGAGCCCTGCGTATTCATTCATTATTCCGGGGCGAACATCCGCGAGAAATCTTTCCTGGAGTGTCTGCAGCAGCCGTTGTTTATGCAGTATCATGACAATATGCCGTTTAATGAGAATATGCTTCAGCCCTGCCCGATGCTGGAGAATCCGGAGATGATAGAGAAGATGGTAAAAGCCTCCGGAGCACATTCTACTGATATGCAGGCAGAGGAGCCGGTAGAAGAACTGACAGCAAAGACAAAACCTTACGCTGCGGCGTGGGCTCCCACTGCGGAGAGACTCTGGAACGAGCGCAAGGAAGAGAAGGCGAAAATCATTGCAGAGCGTGAGGCAAAGGTCCAGTAATAAGAATAATAGAATTCTGAATTTCCCCCGGCGGAAACCCGCCGGGGATTTTTAATATTGCGGCGGATTTCCGCCGGATGTCCCTGGAGTTTACAGAAAAGAAAGCGGACGTATGAGAACGAGGCGATTTTACAGAGGAGCGTGGACATATGAAAGATGATGAGATTTTACAGAGAAGGATCATGGATCTGGCAAACCGCTGTTATCAGTCTGGTATTTATACATTTTCGGGATTCCTGAATCCTGCGGAGCAGGCCCTGGTGTTTGATATGGAGAAAGAATTGTCTTTTGTGGACTGGACTCTGTATGGAGGCGGAGAGGACTGCGAGCGGAGAATACTGCGGTTTGGATCAGAAGAAATGCTGGGATATAAGGAAGAGTTTCCCATCAGCTGTCTGGTTGTGGAGCCTCTGATCCGGAAGTTTTCAGATGATCTGACTCACCGGGATTTTCTGGGAGCCTTTATGAATCTGGGAATTGAGAGGGATGTCCTGGGAGATATTATTGCAAAAGATAATACCGGTTATGTGTTTTGCGAAGACGCCATGGCGGAATACCTGAAAGATCATCTGGACAGAGTGAAGCACACCAGCGTTGTCTGCGCGATAGTAAAAGATTGTCCGGAGGCGGCGAAACCGGAATTTTCAGAGGAGGAGCTGGTTGTCAGTTCCGGCCGTTGTGACGCGGTTGTGGCAAAAGTCTGGAACCTTTCCCGCAGTCAGAGTATAGAACTGTTCCGGGCAAAACGGATTTTTGTCAACGGCAGACAGTATGAGAATAACAGCGGCGTGCTGAAACAGGGAGATGTAGTCTCGGCCCGCGGATTTGGAAAGGTTATATTCGACGGTTTCCTGAATGAGACAAGGAAAGGGCGCATCCGGATCAGGATCCGGAGATATGTATAAATTTCGCATTGTAAGAATCTTTCAGATGGGCTATACTAAGTACATGGGAAAAAAAAGGAAAAGAAAAATTCAACAAATTTACGAAAATAATTCTGGAATACAGGAAGATTCCTATGACAGTTCGCATGAAATAAAATGGGGAAAGCTGGATAACACGGCCCATCTCTTTCCGGTGATTGCCGGTGAGGGAATGAGCAATGTGTACCGGGTAAGCATTACATTGAAGGAGAATATCGACCAGAAAAAATTACAGCAGGCGCTGGATATGGTCCTTCCCAAGTTCTCGGTTTTTAACTGCAGGCTGCGTCAGGGGATGTTCTGGTATTATTTTGAGGAGAATGGGAAACGGGCGCCCCGGGTAGTGGAGGAGAATACTTATCCCTGCCAGTATATCAAGGATAACAGGAACAACAGTTATCTTTTCCGTGTAACCTATTATGGGAAGAGAATCAACCTGGAAGTTTTTCATGTACTTACAGATGGAACCGGAGCCCTGAATTTTTTAAAGGAGCTGGCCTATCAGTATCTCCGTCTGGCCCATGCGGAACTGGGGGGGAAGTATCCCGACAGACTGAGCAGCCATACCTCGCTGAATACAGAGGACAGTTTCCTTTCCAATTACAAAAAAAGCAGAATGACTAAGGGTTACAAGTCCGGGAAAGCCTATCTCCTGAAGGGAGTTCTTTTCCCTACAGGGAAAATGGGAATCATTTCCGGATATATGCCGCTGGAAGAGGTGAAGGAGGCAGCCGGGAACTGTGAGGCAACCATCAATGAATATCTGGTTGCGGTATTTGTATGGGCAATTTACCAGGCATATCTGAAGGGGATGCCTTCGAAGTATCCGATTTCCATCAGCGTGCCTGTGAATCTGAGACCTTATTTTAACTCGGTGACCACAAAGAATTTTTTTGTTATGGTAACGGCGTCTTTTCTGCCAGAGCGGGAGAACCAGCCTTTTGAGGAGGTTCTTGCCGGGGTAAAGGCTTCCCTCAGGGAGCAGATAAATAAAAAACGTCTGGAAGAAATACTTTCTTTTAATGTCACGGGAGAACGGGCCATGATTCTCCGGACGATTCCCCTGGTGTTTAAAAAGCCGGGGCTGAAGGGGATTTATAATATGCATGCCAGGGCCAATACCGCCACGGTGACCAACCTGGGGAAGATAGAGGTGGCGCCGGAATACAGGGATTATGTAGAGACTTTCGGAGCGCTGCTGTCACGCTCCAAAGGACAGAATATAAAGATGTCACTGAGTACTTATAACGGAGTGCTGACAGCCACAATTACGTCGGTCATGAGGGATACAAAGCTTCAGAGAGCTTTTTTCCGCTATCTGGCCGCGCAGGATATTTCAGTGACAATAGAAAGTAATGGTGTTTATTATGAGTAAATGTTGGAACTGCGGGGTACAGCTTCTGGACCCGGTGCCTGTCTGCCCTCTTTGCAAATGTATTGTAGAACCCGCGGAAGACCAGGAAAACTGCCAGATCTATCCCTACAAATTTGCTGAAAAAGGGATCAAAAAGATGAAGCGGGCGCTGAATATATATTTATTTGCGGCTATTGTGGCGGAAGTAATTCTGATCGGCATTGATTATGCAGTGGGAGGCAGAACCGGCTGGGTAATTATTGTCGGAGGAGTGTTCGCTTATGGCTATGTGACGCTGAAGGTATCGATCCAGATGGAGACAGGGTACCGGCTGAAAATGATCTTTCAGACCCTGCTGGGAGTCGCGGTTCTGTTTCTGATTGACCTGGAGACCGGATTCAACGGCTGGTCCCTGGACTATGTGCTGCCGGCATCATTCATTCTGATGGATATGGCGCTTGTGATATTGATGATCGCGAACAAGAGAAACTGGCAGAGTTATATTTCCCTGGAACTGCTGGTGATTGCGCTGTCCGTAAGCAGCCCTGTTTTATGGTATCTGGGAATTGTATCAAATCCTGTAGTGGGAGTTGTCGCCATGGCATTTTCGATCCTGGTTTTTGTGGGAACCATGATTATCGGCGGAAAGCGGGCCAGAGACGAGCTCTACCGGCGTTTCCATGTATAAGACGGGCGGGTGTTCCGGATGTGCGGAAGAATTGAAGTGAGAGGAGAAGCGGTTTTATGCCTCAGTTTGAAAATAGTTCCCAGGGGCGGGTGCTGCGGGAGATAGTGGCCCGTGTGCATGCGGATAATCTGATTGGGCGAAAGCTGAAGAATGGTGAACTGCGGAAAAAACTTTCAGAGCCTGAATGGAAAGTCCCGGCAGGTTATTCCCTGAGCATCATTGAACAAAAAAATTACAGCATGGAATTTCTGGAACCCGATACGAAGAATGACCATATGGTAATCCTCCAGATCCATGGAGGGGGATATGTAGGCAGATTCCGCAATATTTACCGGAGTTTTGCCGGATTTTACAGCGAACTGGGGCACGGGATATCTGTGCTGTCCCCGGACTACAGGGTGGCTCCGGAGAACCCCTATCCTGCTGCCCTGGAGGATGTGGCAGCGTCTTTTGACTGGCTGCTGCAGAATGGATGGACAGAAGATAAGATTGTAGTTGCCGGAGACTCTGCGGGAGGAGGGCTGGCCATGGCGCTCTGTATGTATCTGAAGGATCATGGGAGAACGCTTCCGGCGGGGATTATTGCCATGTCTCCCTGGACAGACCTGACCTTGTCGGGGGCCTCCTACAGATTCAATTTCCATAAGGATCCTGTTTTTGGCAATACCCTGGACAGTCTGATCTTTAATAAAGATTATATCGGAAGACACGATCCTACAGACCCGTATATCTCTCCGCTGTATGGTAATTTTGAGGGATTCCCGCCCATGCTGATCCAGGTGGGAAGCTATGAAATGCTGCTCAGCGATTCCGGGCTGGTGGCGGAGAAGGCGAAGCGGGCCGGATGCCGGGTGCGTCTCAGTATATATGAAGGGATGTTTCATGTATTCCAGATGGCGCTTCTGGTGATTCCGGAGTCCAGAAGGGCATGGAAGGAAGCCGGCAAATTTCTTGAAATTATACAGCATAATCTGCCGGAAACTCATTATGATACGGAATAGGAGGCGGAGTCAGTGGCAGATATTGAAGCTCTTATGAGTGACTGTACTCTCTGTCCGCGAAATTGTCATGTGGACCGGCAGGGCGGGGAGAAAGGATTCTGCGGCTGCAGTGACCGGATCCGCGGAGCCCGGGCAGCCCTTCATTTCTGGGAAGAGCCCTGCATTTGCGGCAGGGAGGGATCCGGAGCAGTTTTCTTTTCCGGCTGTTCCCTGGGATGTGTATATTGCCAGAATCATTCCATTGCAAAGGGAAAAGTGGGAAAGGAAATTTCCACGGAGCGCCTGGCGGAGATTTTCCTGGAACTGCAGGAGCAGAAGGCCAGAAATATTAATCTGGTAACCGCGACACATTATGTCCCGCAGGTTGTGAGTGCGCTGAAGCGGGCAAAGAAAAACGGACTTCAGATCCCTGTTGTTTATAATACGGGAGGCTATGAAAAAACAGAAACGCTGCGGATGCTTGAGGGTCTGGTGGATATTTATCTGCCGGACTTTAAATATCTGGATCCGGAACTGGCGGGAAGATATTCTTTTGCGCCGGATTATCCGGATGTTGCCAGGGAGGCCCTGGAGGAGATGGTCCGCCAGACCGGAGATCCTGTGTTCCGGGATAAGGAAGAAAAAGAGATGATCCGGGGAGTGATTGTACGGCATCTGGTTCTTCCCGGACAGGTGGAAGCATCAGAAAAAGTTATCCGGTATCTCCATAAAACATATGGGAACCAGATTTATATCAGTATTCTGAACCAGTATACGCCGGTGTCCGGACTGGAAAAATATCCGGAGCTGGGTCGGAAAATCACGGAAGAGGAGTACGATGCTGTGGTGGAGGACGCTATCGCGGCAGGCGTGGAAAATGGTTTTATCCAGGAAGGGGATACTGCCTCAGAAAGCTTTATTCCGGAATTTGATATTACAGGTATATAAAGGAAAATGGAGTTTCCTCAGACTGAAAATGTATTGTCTGTTTTTCACTGGAGCAATAATTGTCTGAAAACAGAAAATAAATCAGAAAAATTACAGAAATGTATTGACAAAACATCGGAGAAGCGTTATTATAATACCAACAAAAGAAACGAACTACCAACATAAATAAAGGAAATTTATTCCAGAGAGACAAGAGAAGATGGTTAGGTTGATTCGATTCTGTTGAACGGTAATTTTAAATGGAGGGTAGTCCAATGGGAAGATAAGATACCACCTTAATTGAAATGAATTTTATGACAGGAGGTACAGTCCAGAGTTTTATTAAGTAAGCTACTCAGAACCAATTCTACAACAGGAGGTACGGTCCAAAGAAAACGTAATCTTAACTTCATAATCTGAGAAAGTTGAAGGTGTAGACAATGAAATTACTGGAAATTCATTAATAGCCCATCCGAGAGAAAAAAGAATCGGATGGGCTATTAAAATGTGTGGGAGCGCTTGTGGTAATCGCAGCAGGTTGTAATCGCAGAAGAAAATCTGGTATCAGATAAAATATATCAGTATAAAAAAGTGCTTTTGGCAGATTTGTGCATAGTCTGACCCGGCGCACAGATTATTTTGGATTATTTTGAATTCCCGAAAAACAGAATGACAATTTTCATCAGATGTGCTATGATA
>CAYLWI010000008.1:0-42521 GCA_964387345.1 uncultured Eubacterium sp.
CTTGTATCTTTATCCCAATTCATGTAAAATATTTTTCGCAGGACTTTCATGCAAGTGTTTCTGAATGAAATGGATTTATGTGAATATGATAATAATATGGAGGATTTTATGAACGGACAGAAGATTCGGGTAGAACTGGCGGCGTATAAAGGCGTGACAGTGGCCAGGCGGCAGGTGGATGTGACGGAACAGGAGGTTCTCGCAGAACTGGAGCGGGCCCGGTCTTATGCCTCGATTACAGAGGATAAGAGCGACGGACGGGCAGTTATGGGGGATCAGGCTGTCATTGATTTTGTAGGTTATATTGATGATAAGCCTTTTGAGGGCGGAGATGGGACAGATTATCCCCTGGTTCTCGGATCCAATACTTTCATTCCGGGTTTTGAGGAGCAGCTTGTGGGGGCCAGAGTGGGCGACCAGGTGGATGTAAAGGTTCCGTTTCCCACGAATTACCACGCAAAGGAATATGCCGGGAGGGAGGCTGTTTTTAAAGTGACAGTCAAAAGTC
This sequence comes from uncultured Eubacterium sp., assembly GCA_964387345.1. Classification (GTDB taxonomy): domain Bacteria; phylum Bacillota; class Clostridia; order Lachnospirales; family Lachnospiraceae; genus Eubacterium_I. The sequence continues at coordinate 509 of CAYLWI010000008.1, forward strand.
TGCGTTCAACCATCACGCCGGAGCTTTCAGATGAAGTGGTTGCGAAGATCTCTCCCTGCAGAACCATAGATGAATTTAAGGTTTATGTGGAGAATGAGATCAGACGATATAAGGAGGATCAGCTTCTTCAGGAAAAGGAAAATGAGGTGCTGACAAAAATTGTGGAGGCTTCCCGGCTGGAAATTCCGGAGGAAATGGTACAGGGACGCGTCCGGATTCTGAGAAACAGTCTGGAGGGGCAGCTCAGAAACAGCGGGAATACATTGCAGGATTATATGGATTATAATAATCTGACTCCGGAGATGCTGGATGAATATCTGACCCGTGATGCAGTAAATATGCTGAAGGGACAGGCAGTTCTTCTGGAAATCGCAGGCAAAGAGGGAATGGCTTATACCCAGGAAGAACTGGATGAGGAGCTTTTCAATATGGCAAGAGGTTATCAGACTACCGTGGGAGAGCTTCAGAAGATGCTTGGAGATGAAGGGATAGAGATGGTCGGAAAAGATCTTCTTCATAAGAAGGCGCTGGATTTTATTGTGGCGGAGAGTATAGAGGTCTGATATGGCATCCTGTGATTACTGTGCGAATTATGTGTATGATGAAGAAGACGGATGCTATTACTGCGACGTGAATCTGGATGAAGACGATCTGTTCCGTTTTCTGAACAGCAATTTAAAAGAATGTCCTTATTACAAATCTGGCGATGAATACGCAGTGGTCCGTCATCAGATGTAGTATAAATTCCGGTTTGCTGCATATACTAACCGGGCAGAAATAAAGAGCCCCCCGGGAGGGGGTCTGTATGGGCAGAAACCAGCCCGATCAGAAGAAAGGAGAATCTTTATTATGACCCAGTTAGATTGTACTGTTACAAACTGTCTTTATAATAAAGACAGTCTTTGCGGTAAAGAAGACATTACCATTGGCGGAAAGAACGCAACCAGAGCGGGGGATACCTGCTGTGAAAGTTTCAGGGAGAAAGGAACCGGTACCATGATGAATTCTGCCGGATATGCGTCGCCTTCGGTTGATGTTGAGTGTGAGGCTGCAAAATGTATTCACAATGAAAACTGCAGATGTACAGCAGATCACATTGGCATCGGCGGAGGCAGCAGTGCCTGTAAATGCCAGGAGACTGAGTGCGCAGATTTCAGATGCGGCTGTTAACTGAATACGGTTTTTGAAAAATCCCGGCTGTATTTGCGGAATACGACCGGGATTTTATTATGTTTTATAGAAAAATAATTATTTTCCGGCCGGTAATAGACATAAAACGACATTTTGCTACATATATACGTGTTATGATAGCAATGGTCCGGAAAGCAGGCGCTGCCTGCGATCTGTACCGGAAACAATGACAAAAGAATTCAGGAGGTGCATTTATGGACAAAACGGATGAATTACGTACACAGATCGAACAAGAAAGGACATATCTGGATAAGCTGGTAAGCGAGGGGGCGGGTCTGGAAAAAGTGGCGGAGCAGAGCTGCCGGGTGGACCGGCTGATTGATCAGTATTACGGCAGATAAGTGGGAGGATGTGGATGATTTTCCGGATCTGGCCATGAAAAAATGGGAAATCCCCACAGGGGATACCTGTATGGGCAGAAAAATGCCCAGAAAACAGGAAATTCCTCCACTTTTTTAAAAATTAAATATGGAAAATAGAAAAAGCTGGAATTCCCTGTGAATTCGGGCTTTTTTTCTTGCTTTTTTTATGTGTGCAGAAGAAAAAATCATTGATTTTTACGTGGGAATGATATATCATTAGGTTACGAGTGGCGTAAAGTGGTGGAAATGTGGAATAAAGGGGTGTAAAGTGGATAAGGTGGATAACTTTGTTGATAACTTCTGACTGTTCTCCATTTCCAATATAACCAGGGAAGAAGGTGTTTTCAATGTTCAAGGGCGAGTACAGTCATTCCGTAGACGCGAAGGGCAGGATTATTATGCCGGCAAAGTTCCGTGAGATTCTCGGAGATGTGTTTGTGGTGACAAAGGGTCTGGATGGCTGTCTTTTCGTTTATCCCAATGATGAGTGGAAGAACATTGAGAACAAATTCCGCGAGATACCGCTTACGACAAAAGATGCAAGAAAATTCTCCCGTTTTTTCTTTGCAGGAGCCGCTGACTGTGAGGTGGACAAGCAGGGAAGAGTCCTGATTCCGTCTATCCTGCGGGAATTTGCCGGACTGAACAAAGAGGTTGTTCTGGTGGGCGTCTTAAACAGGATTGAGATCTGGAGCAGGGAACGCTGGCAGGAGAATGAGTACGATGATATGGATGAGGTTGCAGAGCATATGGCAGCCCTTGGACTTGGAATTTAATGTGCAATGGATCGGAGGTGAAGGCCGGCGTCATGGATAAGGAGAAGAGTTTTGAACATGTCTCTGTTATGTTATATGAAACGGTGGACGCGCTGGTCACTGATCCATCCGGCATATATGTGGATGGGACACTGGGCGGAGCCGGGCACAGTTCTGAGATCTGCAGCCGGCTTTCCGGCCGGGGAAGACTGATCGGAATTGACCAGGATGGGGCGGCGGTCCGCGCCGCCGGGGAAAGGCTGAAACCTTTCGCGGACAGGGTGACCATTGTCCGGAGCAACTATTCCCAGATGGCTCCGGTGCTGGCTGATCTGGGAATTGGCCGGGTGGACGGTATTCTTCTGGATCTGGGGGTTTCTTCTTACCAGCTGGACGAGCCCTCCCGGGGTTTCACTTACCGGGATGACAACGCACCTCTGGATATGAGGATGGACCAGCGGCAGAAAAGGACGGCAAAAGATATCCTGGCAGACTACAGCGAGGAAGAGCTTTTCCGGATGATCCGGGATAATGGTGAGGAGCGGTTTGCCAGAAATATCGCCAGAAATATTGTCCGGGCAAGGCAGAAAAAACCTGTAGAGACAGCCGGAGAACTGAATGAGATTATCCGGTCCGCGATTCCGGCAAAGGCCAGGGCCGCAGGGAGACATCCCTCCAGGCGGACATACCAGGCAATCCGTATTGAGCTGAATCATGAACTGGAAGTCCTCAGGGATTCCCTGGATGATATGATAGACCTGCTGAAGCCGGGGGGAAGACTCTGTGTGATTACTTTTCACTCCATGGAAGACAGGATTGTTAAAAACTGTTTCAGAAGAAATGAAAATCCATGTACCTGTCCGCCGAATTTTCCCATCTGCACCTGCGGGAAAAAATCCAGGGGGCGGATCCTTACGAAAAAGCCGGCGCTTCCTTCTGAGGAAGAACTGGAGAGAAACAGAAGATCAAAAAGCGCAAAGCTTCGGGTGTTTGAAAAGCAGTAACTGACAATCGTTAAATAAACAGGAAAGAGATGGTAAAAATGGCATATAGAAACAATGATCGGGAACGAACCTATATTGATGGCAATACAGTCCGCAGACAGCAGGCGGTTCCGCAGCGGAGGGAAGGGGTTCCCAGACGTAAAAAAGAACTTCCCCGACGGCCGGAAGAAGAGAGTATCAGGATCCGGGAGAGACAGAGAGCCGCGAAGAGAAACCGTCAGCGGGCGCTTGCTGTCAGCCGGGGATATGTGGCGTTTCTGGCCGTGGTGACGTTGATGTGCTGCGGTGTATGTGCTGTTTTTATTTATTTCCAGTCCAATATTACGGCCCATATTTCTTCAATTGCCAGTCTGGAGACGCAGATCAGCGATCTGAAGGCAGATAACGATGCGGCAGAGAGCCGTCTGGAGACAGCCATGACTCTGGACGAGATTAAAACCCGCGCAGAGGAGCTTGGCATGATTTATCCCGGGGCTGACCAGATCCAGGATTATTCTGTGGAGAGCAGCGACTACATGAACCAGTATTCGGATGTAGCGTCCAGATAAGACGGGGTGATGTAATATATGGCGGCAGGTAAGAGGAGAAAAAAGCAAAGCAGGGAATTCAGGTTTCTTTTCCGCATGAAAAAGAAGCTTATGATTCTGTTTCTTTGTATTAGCGGCGCCCTGATGGTAATGATCGGACGCCTTGGTTATATTGAAGTAAAGAGCGGGGAACGGTATGAAAAAATTGTGCTGAACAATCAGGAGTACAGCAGCACCACAATTCCGTTCCGGCGGGGGGACATTGTAGACTGTAAGGGAACTGTGCTGGCAACCAGTACAGATGTATACAATGTCATTTTAGATTGCAGCGTACTGACGTCGAAGGAGGATTATCTGGAGCCTACCATGGAAGCCCTGCAGTCCTGTTTTGATGAGTCGGAGCTGAATTACAGTTTTGAAGAGATCCGTCAGTTTATAGAGGAAAATGAAGACAACAGATACTGCAAACTGGCGGATGACCTTTCTTATGAGGAGATATCGGCATTTGAAGAGATGCAGGAAGAAAACAGCGATATCACGGGAATCTGGTTTGAAAAAGAGTATATCCGGGAATATCCTTACGGTTCCCTGGCAAGCGCCCTGATCGGTTATACTGCATCCGGGAATCTGGGAATCGGTGGAATTGAGGACTCCTATAACGATGTATTAAACGGAACAGATGGAAGACAGTATGGTTTTCTCAATTCTGATTCCAATTATGAAATCAGTGTGAAGGAGGCTGTCAATGGGCTGACTGTAGTGTCGACCATTGACGCAAATCTCCAGTCTATTGTGGAGACAAAGATGAAGGAGTTTTATGACAGGCTGACGGATAATGCCGAGACGGGAGGCGGAGCCTCCCATATCGCGGTGCTGATGATGGATCCTGACTCGGGAGAAGTTCTGGCCATGGCAAATTATCCAAATTACGACTATACACTGACAACGGATGAGAATCTCGGACTGTTTTATTCAGAAGAAGAGATCGCCTCCATGGACGACGACGCCCGGAATACGGCGATCGAGGCCCTGAAACAGAATTTCTGTATTACTTATACTTATGAGCCGGGATCTACCGCAAAGCCTTTTACCATTGCCTGCGGTCTGGAAACAGGAACACTGACAGAAGACATGACGTTTGTGTGCGATGGAGGAGAGCAGATTTCCGGTCACACGATCCGCTGTGTCAACCGGAGCGGCCATGGGGTGGAGACATTGTCGGGAGCGCTGGAGGATTCCTGTAATGACGCGCTGATGCAGATGTCTTACCTGATCGGAGGCAGTAATTTCGCAAAATACCAGCAGATTTTTAATTTTGGCCTGAAAACCAATATCGATCTCCCGGGAGAGAGCCGTACAGATACGCTGATCTATAAAGAGGAAGATCTCAATACCATTAATCTTGCCACTAATTCTTTCGGGCAGAACTTTAATGTGACCATGATCCAGCTTGCCAGCGCGTACTGCTCGATTGTAAACGGCGGCAGCTATTATCTTCCCCATGTGGTCAGCAGACTGGAAGATGAGGATGGAAATACAGTGGAAGAAATCAGTCCTACCCTGCTGAGGGAGACCCTTTCAGAGGAGACTGCCTCCACAATTACAGAATATCTGCAGGCCGTTGTCAGTGACGGAACCGGAAGTACCGCGAAAGTGGATGGTTATTCCATGTGCGGAAAAACAGGTACTGCCGAGAAGTATGTGCTGGATGAGGATGGCAATACTACTTCAGAGCGCGCCCAGGGGAAATATCTGGTGTCCTTTATCGGTTCTGTTCCGGCTGATGATCCGGAAGTAGTGATTTACGCGATTGTAGATGAACCCAATGTAGAGGATCAGGCACACAGCTCTTATGCGCAGAATCTGGTAAGGGAAATTCTGGAAGAGGCGCTTCCCTATCTGAATATTTATCCGGATGAAGAGCTGACCGGTATCAATGAAGATCTCGATATTGTGGGTGAGAGTGATCTCACTGCAGGGGAAGAGTAATAGAAGAAAAAAAACGGAATAGTATTGTAATAAATGACATTTCCGGAGCATACTTTTGAAGCGTTTGAAGACATTTCAGAAGAAAAAGATTCTGGTACTGGTACTGGCCGTGGCAGGCGGTCTTGCTTTTCTGGCGGGAAGGCTGACATGGCTGATGATTTTCAGGTCAGAGTTTTATGGAGAAAAGGCAGTGGATCTTCATGAGAGGGAGCGGAGCATCAAGGCGGCCCGGGGAGAGATTCTTGACCGGAATGGCGTGGTGCTTGCGTCCAATCAGTCAGTATGTACTGTGTCCGTGATTCACAGTCAGATACAGGATCCGGAAGCGGTGATAGAGATGCTGGCAGAGGAGCTGGATCTGCCGGAAGAAACCGTCAGAAAACGGGTGGAAAAGATCAGTTCCATAGAAAGGATCAGTTCCAATGTCTCAAAAGAAACGGGAGACAGAATCCTTTCCTATGACCTGGACGGGGTCAAGGTCGATGTGGACTATAAACGATATTACCCTTATGATGAACTGGCTTCTAAAGTGCTGGGGTTTACCGGAGGAGATAATCAGGGAATCCTGGGGCTTGAGGTTAAATACGAGGAATGGCTTGCGGGAACGGAGGGGAAGATTCTGACCATGACGGATGCTTCCGGAGTGGAGATTGAGGAAGCGGGAGAACGCCGGCAGGAACCGGTCAACGGCGACAACCTGGTGATCAGTCTGGATTATAATATCCAGTGCTATGCCCAGCAGGCGGCGGAGACAGTCATGGAGGAAAAACAGGCCGATGCGGTCAGCGTGATCCTGATGGATCCGCGGAATGGAGAGATTCTGGCCATGGTCAATGTTCCGGAATACAATCTGAATGATCCCTTTACCCTGACAGAAGAGTTTCTTATACAGGAAGAGGATTCTGACCAGGAGGAAGAGGATACAGGTGACGGAACCGCCGGGGACAGCGCCCTTATGCTGGATCAGGACGCCCTGTCGGAGGAAGAGGAACAGGAACTCCTGAATCAGATGTGGCGCAACCGTTGTGTCAGCGACACTTATGAGCCGGGATCCACTTTTAAGATTATTACTACAGCCGCAGCCCTGGAGGAGGGAGCCGTATCCCTGGATGACAGTTTTTTCTGCCCCGGGTACAAGATTGTGGAGGACAGGAAAATCCGGTGCCATGAGACCACAGGCCATGGAGCAGAAAGTTTTACGGAAGGAATCATGAATTCCTGCAATCCGGTGTTTATTGAACTCGGCCTTCGCCTCGGAGCCCATAATTTCTACAATTATTTCGGGCAGTTTGGTCTTTTGTCCAAGACAGGCGTGGATCTTCCGGGAGAAGCGTCAACCATCATGCATGCTGAGGAAAATATCGGGCTGGTGGAACTGGCGACGATTTCATTCGGCCAGTCCTTCCAGATTACTCCGATGCAGCTTATTACCACAGTATCTTCGTTGATTAACGGGGGGACCAGAATCACTCCTCATCTGGGAATCCGGGTGGAGGATGAAGACGGGAATGTGGTGGAGACTTTTTCGTATGACCAGATAGAGGGAATCGTGGACAGTGAAACTTCAGAAGCGCTGCAGTACTTACTGGAAAAAGTAGTCAGTGAGGGGACTGGAAAAAATGGGGCGGTGGAGGGATATTCCATCGGGGGGAAAACAGCTACGTCCCAGACCCTGCCGAGAAGTGAAAAAAAGTATATAGCATCTTTTCTGGGATTTGCTCCGGCTGACGATCCGCAGATTATTGGTCTGGTTGTGATTTATAATCCCCAGGGAATTTATTATGGGGGAACTATCGCAGCGCCTGTGATGCAGGAAATCTTTTCCGATGTGCTTCCCTATCTGGGGCTGGAGAAGGAAGAAATAACGGAGGAAAGCCAGGAGACACAGGAAGAATAGCAGGGAAAAGACGGTTGCAAAAAGGGGCAAAAAGACGTATACTACATGAGTTACAATGAAGTGGCTGCTATTCTGAAAATATACGATACAGCTTTCCGGCTGGGAGAAAAAGAGGTAGGAAAATGACATATCAGGTAATAATTCCAGTATTGATTGCATTTGCCATTACGGCGGTTCTGGGACCGGTGATGATCCCGTTTCTGAGAAAACTGAAGATTGGAAATACGGAAAGGGAAGAGCTGGAATCCCATCAGAAAAAGAATGGGACTCCCACTATGGGCGGTATTATGATACTTATTGCCATTGTGGCAACATCGCTTATCTATGTGAAGGATTATCCGAAAATCATTCCCATCCTGTTTGTGACAGTGGGATTTGGAATTATCGGTTTTCTGGATGATTATCTGAAGGTGGTGCTCCGCAGACCGGATGGGCTTCTGGCATGGCAGAAGATGCTCTGCCAGATTGTGGTGACGGCAGTTTTTGCCATTTATCTGATTCATCAGGATATATCGCTGTCCATGCTGATCCCTTTTTCGGGAGGAAAGTATCTGTCCCTGTCCTGGATGGCGGTGCCGGTTCTGTTCCTTGCGGTGATCGGGACAGTCAACGGTGTGAATTTTACGGATGGTCTGGACGGCCTGGCTTCCAGCGTGACGGTTCTGGTGGCGACTTTCTTTTCTGTAGTGGCAGTGGGAAATGCCAGCGGTATTGAGCCGGTTACCTGTGCGGTAGTAGGAGCGCTTCTGGGGTTTCTGCTTTTTAATGTGTATCCGGCCAGTGTGTTTATGGGCGATACCGGATCGCTGGCCCTGGGTGGTTTTGTGGCGGCCGCGGCTTATATGATGCAGATGCCGATCTTCATATTAATTGTAGGTCTGATTTACTGGATTGAGATTATTTCAGTTATAATACAGGTGCTTTATTTTAAAAAGACAGGCGGTAAACGCTTTTTTAAAATGGCGCCGATCCATCATCATTTTGAACTATGCGGATGGTCGGAGACAAGGGTGGTGGCAGTATTTTCCATTATTACGGCGCTGCTGTGCCTGGTAGCATTTATCGGGCTCTGAGCAGTCAGAGAAATCGACATACAGGAGGATAACAATGGACTTTTCGGGAAAAAAAGTTCTGGTTTTCGGAACCGGGATCAGCGGGATTGCGGCTGCGAAGCTGCTGCAGGGAAAAGAAGCAGAGGTGGTTCTGTTTGACGGGAACCGGGATCTGGATACAGAAAGGATAAAGGAAAACCTGGGGAATACAGATCATATGGTTCTTCTGACGGGAGAGCTTCCGGAGTCTGAGAGAAAAAGCCTGGATCTGGTGATTTTAAGTCCCGGCGTACCGCCGGAGCTTCCCCTGGTTCACGGACTGAGAGAGACCGGTGTCACTGTCTGGGGTGAAATAGAACTGGCCTGGCGCTGTGGGAAAGGGGATGTCCTGGCAGTTACAGGAACCAATGGAAAGACGACAACCACAGCTCTGCTGGGCGAGATTATGACGGCAGGCCGCGACAGTGTGAAGGTAGTGGGAAATATTGGAATCCCCTACACAGGCGTGCTTTCTGATATGACAGAGGATACAGTTACTGTGGCGGAGATCAGCAGTTTTCAGCTGGAGACGATTGACGCCTTCCGGCCGGAGATTTCCGCAATCCTCAATATTACGCCGGATCATCTGAACCGCCATCATACCATGGACAATTATATTGCGGCCAAGATGAATATTACGAAAAATCAGACAGAAAAGAATATCTGCGTGCTGAATTATGAGGATGAAATCCTGCGGGAACAGGCTGGAAAGATAAAGGCAAAGATTATCTGGTTCAGCAGCCTGCATACACTGGAAGAGGGCGCGTATCTGGATGGAGACCGTATTCTGTATGCAGACGGAAAAGAAGTGACAGAAATTATCCGGACAGATGAGCTGAATATTCTGGGACGGCACAATTATGAAAATGTCATGGCTGCTTCAGTCATGGCCCTGAATTATGGCGTCCCCCTGGAAAAGCTGCGGAAGGCGCTTAAAGCCTTCCGGGCTGTGGAACACAGGATTGAATATGTGACGGAAAAACGGGGCGTCCGCTTTTACAATGACTCCAAGGGGACGAATCCGGACGCCGCTATCAAAGGTATCCAGGCCATGGATCGTCCCACCTGCCTGATCGGCGGCGGTTACGACAAAGGTTCCCGGTATAAGGAATGGATTGAGAGCTTTGACGGGAAGGTAAAGCTGCTGGTACTGATCGGGCAGACCAGGGAAAAAATAGCAAAAGAGGCTGAAGCCTGCGGGTTTACAGATTATGCCTTTGCTGACAGTCTGCAGGAAGCAGTAGATCTCTGTTACGGGAAGGCGGAAAACGGGGATGCTGTTTTATTGTCTCCCGCCTGCGCCAGCTGGGGAATGTTTCCCAACTACGAAGTGAGGGGCAAAATGTTTAAAGAAATGGTGCATGCGTTAAAGGAGTAGATTTTGAATGAATGCTCGGCGGGAGAAAGAAAGGTCAGTGAAATATTTTGATTACAGTCTGCTGTTTCTTGTCATATTTCTGGTGGGATTCGGACTGGTTATGCTTTATAGCGTCAGCTCTTATGAGGCCCAGAGCGTTTTCGGGGACGCGGCTTATTACCTGAAGCGCCAGGCGGGCATGGCGCTGGGAGGCATGGCCTGTATGCTGATCTTTTCCAGAATACCTTACGGCTTCTGGAAAAAATTCAGCGCGCCGGTTTATCTTCTGGCTTTTCTGCTCTGCGTCGCTGTTATTTTTATGGGAGATGACGCCAATGGTTCCCAGAGATGGCTGGAACTCGGCCCTGTCAGTTTCCAGCCTTCGGAAATTGCCAAGATTGCCGTTATTATATATATGGCGGCTGTTCTCAGCAGGATGCCGAAACAGATCAGGGATTTCAGGACGATCATCAAGATTCTGATCCGTATAGCGCCGATTATCCTTGTAATTGCATACAGTAATCTGAGTACGGCAATTATCGTGGCCGGGATCTGTATTCTGATGATGTTTGTGGCAAGTCCGAAGTATTCGCATTTTTTTATACTGGCAGGTATGGTGGTGGCGGTTGCTGTGGTGTTTATAATGACCCAGTCCTACCGGAGCACCCGTATTCTGGCCTGGCTTCACCCGGAGGATTACCCGGACGACGCCTATCAGACCCTGCAGGGCCTGTACGCCATCGGTTCCGGCGGCCTGTTCGGAAAAGGCCTGGGCGGAAGTATCCAGAAGCTGGGATATGTGCCCGAAGCGCAGAATGATTTTATTTTTACGATTATCTGCGAAGAACTGGGGCTTTTCGGAGCCATCTGTGTGATTCTTCTTTTTGTCCTGCTGATCTGGCGGTTCATGGTCATCGCAAATAATTCAGCAGACCTGTTCGGGGCGATGCTTGTGGTGGGAGTGATGTGTCATATCGCGCTCCAGGTAGTCCTGAATCTGGCGGTTGTGACCAATTCCATACCGAATACCGGAGTCACGCTGCCCTTTATCAGCTATGGAGGCACATCCATGGTTATCCTGCTGGCGGAGATGGGACTGGTACTGTCCGTGTCCAGAGGAATCCGTCTTGAGGGAGAGGTTCCCATGGAATAATGGTATACAGGAGACAGATTATGAGAAAACGAAGAAAGAAAAGACGGCGCCGCCGGATACTGCGGGTGATTCTTCCGACTGTGATCCTGATTGCGGCTCTGGGCGTGATTATGGTGTGGAAGGTTTTCGTAGTCCGGGATGTGGAAGTGGAAGGCAACGAAATTTATTCTGCTGACCAGATTGAAAACTGGGTGCTGGATGACGAGTATTCCTGGAGCTCTCTTTATGTAGTACTGAAAAATAAGTTTCAGAAACAGGAGGAGATTCCTTTTGTGGATTCCATGGAAATTTCACTGAGATCGCCGTCAAAGATCAGAATCCGGGTGACTGAAAAAGGAGTTCTCGGGTATGTATATATTTCTTCACTGGGAAAAAACGCGTACTTTGACAAGGATGGGTTTGTGGTAGAACTTTCCAATGAGGTGATTGACGGGGCAATCAAAATTACCGGCCTCGCGGTTGACGATGCTGAGCTTTATGAAAAGCTGGATCTGGATGACAGCAGCATTCTGCAGACGCTTCTGAATCTGACCCAGCTTCTGAAAAAATATGAATGGATTCCGGATGTCATTTATGTGCAGGACGGGTCTGTTCTTCTGAGTTATGGGGATATCCAGGTGGATGTGGGAAGCGGTTCCTCCCTGAATGAAAAGATCCTGCGGATGGATCAGATCCTGCCGCAGCTGGATGGTCAGACAGGCACACTGCATCTGGATACCTGGAGTGAATCCAGCACGGATATTTATTTTAAAAAGAATGAACTGACTGAAATTCCGGTGGACACCCAGACGGTTCCCGGACAGGAGAGTGACCAGGAATAAGAAAAAACAACTTTTTAGAAAAAGCAGTTGATTATTTAGGTAAAAAATTATAGAATGAAAATGTTATAAAAGAATCAGACATATATATTCAGAAATATAATCTGAGATATTGATATATAAAGGAGGAACAACTGTGGTTGAGATTATGTCTATAGGGGCTGAGTCCAGTGCCAGAATCATTGTAATCGGTGTAGGTGGAGCTGGTAATAATGCCGTGAACCGTATGATAGATGAGAATATCGGTGGAGTGGAGTTTATCGGAGTAAATACCGATAAGCAGGCGCTGACTCTCTGTAAGGCTCCGACTCTGATCCAGATTGGTGAGAAGCTGACAAAAGGCCTGGGGGCGGGAGCGCAGCCGGAGATTGGCGAGAAGGCCGCAGAGGAAAGCGCTGAGGAGCTGTCCAGAGCCATGGAGGGGGCGGATATGGTATTTGTCACCTGTGGAATGGGCGGCGGCACCGGTACGGGAGGGGCCCCCGTAGTGGCAAGGATAGCGAAGACCATGGGCATTCTGACTGTAGGAGTAGTGACCAAGCCTTTTAAATTTGAGGCGAAGAAGCGTATGGCCAATGCAATTGGAGGTATCGAGAACCTGAAGGAGAACGTAGATACCCTGATTGTGATTCCCAATGACAGGCTTCTTGAGATTGTAGACAGAAGAACCACTATGCCGGATGCGCTGAAGAAGGCGGATGAGGTATTGCAGCAGGCGGTACAGGGGATTACTGACCTGATTAATCTGCCGGCCCTGATTAATCTGGATTTCGCTGATGTCCAGACCGTCATGAAGGACAAGGGCATGGCCCATATCGGTATCGGAGCCGCTTCCGGTGATGACAAGGCCATTGAGGCGGTAAAGATGGCTGTATCCAGCCCGCTGCTTGAGACTACCATTACAGGAGCCTCCCATGTAATTATTAATATCTCCGGCGACATTTCCCTGATGGATGCCAATGACGCGGCAAGCTATGTGCAGGATCTGGCGGGAGATGACGCGAATATTATTTTTGGCGCCAAGTATGACGAATCTGTTCCGGACGCGGCGACGATTACTGTAATTGCCACAGGGCTGGAAGAGCCTGCGGCGGCCCCGGATCTTGTGTCCGGACTGGGATCCAGACTGGGCAATGGAAGCGCCCTGAATATATCCAGGACAGCTTCCGGCGTACAGCAGAATGTCAATATAAATACAATCCAGAAGCCGAAGAATCCTGCTCCGTCGGTACAGCCGAAGGATATCAAGATCCCGGATTTTCTGAAGAATACAAGAAAATAGCAAGCTTCTGTGTCTGCAAAAAGATTTTCAACCCTGTGATTTTGACAAAAAAATCGCAGGGTTTTTTATATACTTGGGACAGAATTTCGCGCGGGAGGTGAAGGAAGATTTATGAATGGTACGCAGATGTATTTTTCCTGGCTAATTATCTGATGGATATTTCGGGATTTCTGGCGGCTGCGGTCTGCTGCAACCAGAAAATGGTGATGATAAGACTGTTCCTGGTTCCCGCGGGAGCAGTTATTATATCAATGTTGCTGCTGGTTTTTCTTCCGGGGTACACAGGATATGTTCTTCTGACCCATATGGCAGTAAATCCGCTGATGGTTTTCCTGGTGTTCCGTCCGTCCGGACTGAGAGAATTTCTGCGGCTCTGGCTGGCTGTTTATCTGGTTCTGGCGGTAGCCGGAGGGATCCAGCAGAGTATATGTCTGCAGATGGAGGTTCCCCCGGGAGGGCAGATTCTGGTTTGTGGAATTCTGGCAATGGCGTTGTTTGTGATCTGGCAGTGCCGCCAGAGAGTTCTGGGAAGGGTCTGCCTGGTGGAACTGAGTTTTTCCGGACAGACAATTTCCCTTAAAGCCTTTTGTGACAGTGGAAATCTGCTTCGGGATCCGGTCAGCGGAGCGGCAGTCAGTATCCTTCAGGAGGAAGCGTTTCCCGACGAATGGAAAGAGAGGCTGGACGGGACAGTCCGGAAAATCCCTTTTTCCACCATTGGCCGGGATTCGGCAGAGATAGAGATAGTCACACTGGATAAAATGAGGATTTTTCAGAAAGGTACAGTGAAAGAGATAGATACTCCGAGGATTGGACTTCATGAGGGGAAACTCATGGCAGAGCCCCGGGTGCAGATGCTTCTGAACGGAACTTTCTGCTGAAAAGGGGATGGAGAATGAATGAGGGAGAGAATAAACATGTATCTGAAAGTATCAATACCTGGAAGAATCCAGTTAAAGCTGGTGCCGACCCTGCAGAATCTTATGTTTTTGAAATCAAATGAGATTCATTATATAGGAGGCGCTGATGTACTGCCGCCGCCTTTAAAAACAGAAGAGGAAAGCGATTGTATTTCCATGCTGGCAACGGAGGATTATGCTGACGCCAGGGCGACGCTGATTGAACATAATCTCCGGCTGGTGGTATATATCGCAAAAAAATTTGACAACACCGGAATTGGCGTGGAGGATCTGATTTCTATCGGGACGATCGGACTGATTAAAGCCATTAATACATATAATCCCGCGAAAAACATCAAGCTGGCGACCTACGCCTCAAGATGCATTGAAAATGAGATTCTTATGTACCTTCGGAGAACAAGTAAAATGAAACTGGAGGTTTCTTTTGATGAGCCGCTGAACGTGGACTGGGATGGGAATGAACTGCTGCTGTCTGATATTCTGGGAACGGAGGAAGATGTTATTTACAAGGATATGGAGACTGAAGTGGAGAAGAAACTTCTGAAACGGGCGATCGCCAGGCTGTCTCCCCGGGAGCGGAAAATCATAGAGCTGCGTTATGGGATGTCAACTGTCAGTGGAAAAGAGTATACCCAGAAGGAGGTTGCGGATCTTATGGGGATCTCCCAGTCCTATATTTCCAGGCTGGAAAAAAAGATTATGAAACGATTGAAAAAAGAAATTATGAAGTATGAGTGAGGGCTGCAAATTTTGCATATTCCGCCAGAGGAACTGTTACAATTGTGTTAAATTTCTGTGAGAAAGGTTGATGATTGAAAAAAAAGGGTTACAATAGGAAGAGGTTCAGTAGGAATTGTTTCATGGAAGGCGTCTGTATGTTTTCCGGTAAAATAAAAACGGAACGTCTGCTTTTTGACAGAACCATAATAACAAAAAAGATAGAGGAATTAAGCTTGGAACAGAAGACGAAGATCCGGGAAGAACTAAAGAAACAGAGGATGTGGAATTCCAGGATATGTAAAATCATCCTTGGAGTACTGATTGTGCTGGCGGCTGTTTATATTGCAGGGTGCGTTTATTACAGCAGCCATTTTTATGGAGGCGGAACCGTATTTGGAATTTCGATACGGAACCAGACGGCAGAATCTTTGAAGGAGCAGATAAACCAGAAGGTGGGAGAGTACCAGATCCAGATAGACACCCGTGATGGGGAGGAGGTGATCTCCGCAGAGCAGGTGGAACTGGAGTATGATGACCAGGGAGAGATTGACCAGCTTCTGGAGGAACAGCAGACGGCCGCATGGTTTCTGATGTTTACATCTTCGGAGGAGGACAGAAGCATACATATGGTACTGGATGAGGATTGTCTGTCTGACGTGGTGCAGGGCCTTTCCTGTATGCAGGAGGAGAATATGACGGCACCCACGGATGCTTATCTGGAGTATGTGGACGGACAGTTTGTGATACAGGAGGAGACCTACGGCAATCAGCTGGAGTACAGCACTGTTTACAGCGTCATATACGACTCCATTGTGGCCGGGGAGACAGAAATCTCCCTGGATGAGCTTTCCTGCTATGTGGATCCGGAGATTTACCAGGATGATGAAAGGCTGCAGGAGGAACGCGATTCGGTCAATGAGCTGATTAATGTGGAAATTACCTATGATTTCAGTGATCGTCAGATGGTGGTGGACAAAGCTGTCATCAAGGACTGGATTACTTTCGGGGATGATTTTACGTTTGAGCTGAGCGAAGATGCTGTGGCCGATTATGTTTATCAGATGGCTTATGATACAGATACCTTTGGTTTGACAAGAACCTTTACGACGCACAGCGGGGAGGAAATCACTCTGAAAGGCGGGGATTACGGCTGGTGTATCAACCGTTCGGAAACGGTGGAACAGCTTATTGGCCTGGTGGAAGCCGGCGAGTCCGTGACAGTGGAGCCTGTTTATCTGTACAGCGGCGTCTGCCGGGATACCAATGATATTGGCGGAAATTATGTGGAGATCAGCATTGCGGACCAGATGATGTGGGTATATAAAGATGGTGAATGCATTGTTTCCACTCCGGTCGTGACGGGCAATGTCTCAAAGGGATGGGATACTCCGTCGGGAGGCGTCTGGGCTGTGGATGCAAGGATTTCACCATATACGCTGACAGGGCAGGATTATAATACGGATGTAACTTACTGGCTGCCCTTCAATGGGAACGTGGGAATTCATGACGCCGACTGGAGAGATTCCTTTGGAGGAAGCATCTACAAGACAAATGGATCCCATGGATGCGTAAATACACCTCCCACAGCCATGAAGACGGTTTATGAGAATGTACAGATCGGCTATCCGGTAGTGGTGTACTAACCAGTGTTCCGGATTACTAATTAAGGAAAGAGATCATGAGCAGGAAAATTACGAAAAAGAAGAAGAAACGAAAAGCGAATACTGTTGTTCTGATCATTGCTGCCGCAGTGATGGCGTTTGCCCTATATAAACTGATTCCGATACTGATGGACTATAAACAGGCGGAAGATAATTATACTGAACTTGTTCAGGAATATGTGGATACCGGGGAAATTGACGGCCAGGTGGATGACGATGAATATGACTGGGCGGGGGTACGGATTGATTTTGACAGTCTGAAGGCCATAAATGCGGATGTGATCGGATGGATCCGGTTTGATGATACGGAAGCAGTGACTGTGGATTATCCGATCCTTTACGCCGGCGATAATGATACGTATCTTTATATGGATCTGCTGGGGGAGGAACATTCTTCCGGAAGTATTTTTCTGGAGGCGCAGAATACATCTGACTTTTCGGATTACTACAACATCATTTACGGCCATAATATGAAGAACGGCAGTATGTTCGGGACTCTGAAAAAATATAACAGAGATGAGAGCTTTTATGACGCCAACCAGTATTTTACTATTTACACAGAGCAGGGAGCTTATCGTTACCAGATATTTTCCTATGAAAATGTGGCGGATGACAGTGTGATTTACACAGTGGGCTATGCTCCCGACGAACAGTACCAGGAACTGATTGACACGATGATATCCGGATCTATGAGGGATACGGGGATTACTCCTGAGAATACAGACCGGATTGTGACTCTTTCTACCTGTTCCTACAGTGACACCGTACGCTTTGTGGTTCATGGCGTCTGCATTGACCAGGTACTGTATGAGGAATAATTCTCAGCAGTTCAGGGTCAGATAGTTTTTCATGGTTTTCAGCGCATTTTTCTCCAGGCGGCTGACCTGGGCCTGGGAAATATGGATTTCGGAAGCTACTTCCATCTGGGTTTTTCCTTCAAAGAACCGGAGGCGGATGATCCGGTTTTCCCGGTCGTTCAGCCGCTTCATGGCATCGCTCAGGGAGAGATTTTCTACCCACCGGTCTTCCCGGTTTTTCCTGTCGCTGATCTGATCCATGACATAGAGAGGTTCTCCGCCGTCGGTGTAAATGGGATCATACAGACTGACCGGAGTCTGGATGGCGTCCAGGGCATAGATGATGTCTTCCCTGGAAATTCCGGTTTCTTTCGCAATATCATTGAGGGTTGGTTCGGAACTGGTTGTCCGCATCATCTGTTCCTTTGCCTGCATGGCTTTATATGCTGTGTCGCGCAGGGAACGGCTGACGCGGACACTGTTATTATCCCGGAGATAGCGCCGGATTTCCCCGACGATCATGGGAACTGCGTAGGTGGAAAATTTTACATCCATGGTGGGGTCAAAGTTATCAATGGATTTGATCAGACCAATGCAGCCGATCTGAAACAGATCGTCCACGTTTTCATTGCTGGAAGCGAAGCGCCGGATGACGCTGAGAACAAGACGAAGATTTCCTTTGATATAGGCTTCCCTGGCGGCCGGATCTCCCTGTCTGATTTTCTGGAAAAGTTCTGTTTTTTCTTCTTCCTTCAAAATGGGGAGTGTGGAAGTGTTGACTCCACAGATTTCAACTTTATATGCTGCCATGTTTTTATTACCTCCGGTAGATTCCGTTTTTCTCTACACAAAGAGTGCTCAAAACAGCATATTTTTATTCTGAATATTTTGAAAAAATGGAGGAATAAAAATGGAGCGGCAGTGGAGCAGAAGAAATGCAGCAGCTTCCTGTTCCGGCCCCGGCTTCATGATAAAATAAAGATAATCAGAACGAATGTTCTGATTATCTTCATAATTACCTTTTGAATACCCAGGTCCGCAAACCCGCATAAACACCGGGCTTTTTAAAGCTGATGACGGGAATTGAACCCGTGACCCCTTCCTTACCAAGGAAGTGCTCTACCTCTGAGCCACATCAGCCTGTCAGATTTTTGCTGACTTATGTAATATACTATACCGGGGGAAAAATGTCAAACCTTTTTTGAATTTTTTCCTTTGGAAATTGGGTTACTGTGCATGAGGCAGGATCTTTTTTGTTTACGTTCTTCTGTTGCGCTGTCCGGCTGCTTTATGCTATCATAGATAAAAATATTGTGGGATGGCTCAGAAATGTGTCCGCGTGCGTGGCAAAGGATGCCGGGGAACTGACAGACTGGTGTGATCCGGAGTGCAGGAAGGGTAGACAGATGAGTGGAAAGGAACATAAAATAGATGCGGTAGAAAAGGGAAGTATCGCGGAAGAGATGGGAATTGAGCCGGGCGATGTCCTTCTTTCCGTGAATGGGAAGCCCATCCGTGATGTTTTCGATTATCATTTTCTGATCAATGATGACGCGCTGAAGGTTCTTGTCCGGAAGCCCGACGGGCAGGAGTGGGAGCTTGATATCGGGAAGGATTATTATGAGGATCTGGGGATTGTTTTTGAAAATGGTCTCATGGATGATTATAAATCCTGTACCAACAAGTGTATTTTCTGTTTTATTGACCAGATGCCGCCGGGGATGCGGGAGACGCTTTATTTTAAGGATGATGATTCCCGGCTGTCTTTCCTTCAGGGAAATTATGTGACTCTTACGAATATGAAGGATGAGGATGTGGAGCGGATTATTACTTATAAACTGGCTCCCATTAATATTTCTGTCCATACGACCAACCCGGAGCTCCGCTGCAAAATGCTTCATAACCGGTTCGCAGGGGAAGCGCTGGGTAAGATCCGCCGCTTTTATGAGGCCGGGATTGAAATGAACGGTCAGATTGTGCTTTGCAAGGGAATCAATGATGGCCCGGAGCTGGAGCGCAGCATCCGTGATCTGGCAGAATATCTCCCATATATGGAAAGTGTTTCCGTCGTTCCGGTGGGACTGACAAAGTACCGGGAGGGGCTTTACCCTCTGGAAAGCTTTACAAAGGATGACGCCCTGGATGTGCTGAATCTTGTGGAAAAGTGGCAGAAGATCTGTTTTGCCCGGCATGGGAAGCATTTTATCCATGCTTCGGATGAATGGTATCTTCTGGCAGAGCGGGAATTTCCGCCGGAGGAGGTTTATGACGGCTATATCCAGCTGGAAAACGGAGTGGGTATGATGCCGCTCCTGCAGAGTGAGTTTGAGGAGGCCCTCCGGGGGGAGCAGAATGCCGGAGAGGGGAAAGAGAAAGAAGGATTTTTCCGGAGAGCCGGAAGATTCCGGAAGGGGAGAATGCCGGAGGAAAGGAAAAAGCGGACGCTGTCCATTGCCACAGGACAGCTGGCGGCGCCTCTCCTGCGCAAGCTGGCGGCCGGGTTTCTCTGTTATCATCCGGATACAGAGATTTATGTATACGTCATCCGGAATGATTTTTTTGGGGAGAAGATTACCGTCTCGGGGCTGCTGACAGGAAGGGATATAAAGAAGCAGCTCACAGGCCGGCCTCTGGGCGAAAAGCTGTTGCTCCCCTGTAATCTGCTGCGCAGCGGAGAAGAGGTTTTTCTGGATGACATGACGCTGGAGGAGCTGGAAAAGGCTTTACAAGTGCCGGTTCATATTGTAAAATCAGACGGTCAGAGTCTCTTTGACGAAATGAAGAACTGAAAGTATCTGGATGACAGAGATAGCGAGGTATAAGATGAGTAAACCAGTAGTAGCCGTAGTCGGCCGCCCCAATGTAGGAAAATCTACGCTGTTCAACGCCCTGGCGGGGGAGCGGATTTCCATTGTCAAGGATACGCCGGGAGTGACCAGGGATCGTATTTATGCGGATATTGAGTGGCTGGATCATGTATTTACCATGGTGGATACCGGAGGTATCGAGCCGGACAGTAAGGATGTGATTTTATCCCAGATGAGAGAACAGGCAGAGATTGCCATGGCTACCGCCGATGTGATTATTTTTATGGTAGATGTCCGGCAGGGTCTGGTGGACGCGGACGCCAAGGTGGCGGATATGCTGCGGCGCAGCCATAAGCCGGTCGTTCTTGTGGTAAATAAAGTGGACAGTTTTGAGAAGTTCGAAGCTGATGTATATGAGTTTTATAATCTGGGAATCGGGGATCCCCATCCTGTTTCAGCTACCGGAAAGCTGGGGCTGGGAGATATGCTGGAGGAAGTAGTGAAGCATTTCCCGGACAATAGCAGAGAGCAGGAGGAGGATGACCGGCCCCGGGTGGCGATTGTCGGAAAGCCCAATGTGGGGAAGTCTTCGATTATCAATAAGCTGGTAGGAGAAAACCGCGTGATTGTGTCCGATATTGCGGGAACTACCAGGGATGCTATTGATACTGAGATCCGTTATAATAAGAAAGATTATATTTTTATTGATACTGCGGGACTGCGCAGAAAGAACAAAATAAAGGAAGAGATTGAACGGTACAGTATCATCCGCGCAGTAACCGCTGTAGAGCGGGCGGATGTGGTGATTCTTGTGATTGACGCCACTGAGGGCGTAACAGAGCAGGATGCAAAGATAGCCGGAATCGCCCATGAGAGAGGTAAGGGAATTATTATTGCGGTGAATAAGTGGGACGCCATTGAGAAGAATGATAAGACCATGAATAAGCATACTGCCAGAATCCGGGAGATTTTAAGTTTTATGTCCTATGCGGAGATTATGTTTATTTCTGCGAAGACAGGACAGCGGCTTCCGAAACTGTTTGATATGATTGATATGGTGCTGGAGAATAATTCCATGCGGATTGCGACCGGCGTCCTGAATGAAATTGTCTCAGAGGCTGTTGCCATGCAGCAGCCGCCTTCCGATAAGGGAAAGCGTCTGAGAATTTATTATGTCACCCAGGTGGCCGTGAAGCCTCCGACCTTTGTCGTGTTTGTCAATGATAAGGATCTGGTGCACTTTTCTTATGTCAGATATCTGGAAAACCGGATTCGTGATACTTTCGGGTTCCGGGGGACAGCGCTGAAATTCATTGTCCGGGAGCGCAAGGATGCGGCGTGAACAGATATATCTGAAATTTGTTGAGTAAAAGGGAGAATAAGTCTGGAAGTAAACTTCCAGATCTGCCCCGATGACGCAGCAGGTGCGTCAGGAAGGAGAAAAAATGATAACAAGTCGTATCATCGGACTGGTTCTTGGATATATTTTCGGACTTTTTCCCACAGGAAAGATTGTGGGACGGGCATATAACACGGATCTGAGAAAAAGCGGAAGCGGAAATACAGGAATGACCAATTCTATCCGGGTACTGGGGTGGAAAGCGGGAGTAATTGTATTTCTGGGCGACTGCCTGAAGGCGGTGGCAGCCATGCTGATCGTCTGGCTGCTGTACCGCAATACATATCCGGAGGCTGTGAAGCTGCTGGAACTTTACGCCGGGGTGGGCACGGTGCTGGGGCATAATTTTCCTGTCTATGCGAAGTTTAAAGGCGGCAAGGGAATCGCCAGCAGTGTCGGCATTGTATTCGGATTTGACTGGAGGATGGCTCCCGTCTGCGCGGCATTGTTTTTCCTGTCTGTGGCGCCTACTGGATTTATGTCTCTGGGATCACTGGGGATTCTGAGCGGTTTTTTTGTTCAGACCATTGTGTTCGGACAGATGGGATGGCTGCGTGTGGCGGAGGAGCTTCTGCCGGAGGTGTATGTGCTTGCCGGAATTCTGACAGGACTTGCGTTCTGGCAGCACAGGGCAAACCTGAAGCGTCTGGCTTCGGGCACAGAGAATAAGTTTGCGCCGGCAAAAAAGAATAAAGAAGAGTAAGGATTTTTATCAGAACGCAGAATCTGGAGGTGACAGAAAGATGGCGGATGTAACAGTGCTGGGAGGCGGAAGCTGGGGATGCGCCCTTGCCATGATCCTGGATCATAACGGACACAGGGTAACTGTATGGGAGATCAGTGAAGAGGCGGTAAAAGAGGTGAATGAAACACGGGAGCTGAAGAATAAGCTGCCCGGAGTAAAGATCCCCGGATCGATACGGGTGACCAGTGATCTGGAAAGCAGTCTGGAGAACCGGGAGCTGATTGTGATGGCCGTTCCCTCGACAGCGACCCGCAGTACGGCCAGGAAAATTTCGGGACAGATCCGGGCCGGACAGCTCATTGTGACTGTTGCAAAGGGAATTGAGGAAGGGACGCTGATGATCCAGTCAGATATTGTGGAAAGCGAGATTCCCCGGGCTGATGTGGCGGTTTTGTCAGGTCCGAGTCATGCGGAGGAAGTCAGCAGGTTCCTTCCGACAACAGTAGTGGCGGGCGCGAAAACCAGGGAAACTGCAGAAAAGGTCCAGAGTTTTTTTATGAATGAAGTATTCCGCGTATATACCAGTCCGGATATGCTGGGAATTGAGCTGGGAGGGGCTTTAAAGAATGTGATTGCCCTGGCGGCAGGAATGTCTGACGGCCTGGGATTTGGAGATAACACGAAGGCGGCCCTGATCACCAGGGGAATTGCGGAAATGAGCCGTCTGGCCCTGGCTATGGGCGCAAAAGCGGAGACATTAAACGGCCTTTCGGGGATTGGAGATCTGATCGTGACATGCGCCAGCCGTCACAGCAGGAACCGGAAGGCAGGAATGCTTATGGGGCAGGGATATTCCATGGAGGACGCCATGAAAGAAGTGGATATGGTTGTGGAGGGGGTCTATTCCGCGAAGGCGGCGGTTGCCCTGGCGGAAAAGTATAAGGCAGATCTTCCGATTATTGAGCAGGTAAACCAGGTGTTGTTCCATGGACAGAACGCAAAGGCGGCGGTGATGGAACTGATGCTGCGGAACAGACGGATTGAAAATGAGGATCTGAGCTGGCAGCAGTGAAAACAGGACAGAAAGCAGGAAAAAGAAAATGCCTAAAATACGAATTAAATATTTTTCAGACAAAATCAAAAGACTGGAGTACATAGACGGGAAGTCTGACTGGATTGATCTCCGGGCTTCAGAAACTGTGGAGCTGAAAGCGGGGGAGTATAAACTGATTCCTCTGGGCGTTGCCATGGAACTGCCGGAGGGATATGAGGCCCACCTGGTTCCCAGAAGCTCTACATTTAAAAATTATGGAATTCTGCAGACCAACAGCTGCGGCATCGTGGATTGTTCTTATTGTGGCGATGGAGATATGTGGCGGATGCCGGTATACGCCACCAGGGATACTGTGATTTATGAGAATGACAGAATCTGTCAGTTCCGGATTATAGAGAATCAGCCGGAGATTATATTTGATGAGGTGGAAGTCCTGGATCATGAAAACCGTGGGGGATTTGGAAGTACCGGAGTACAGTGATGTTCGTTAAAGTGACAAAAAAATAACAAGACAATCGTCGGAATGCATAAAATTCAGGCAAATATGACTAGAAAATATCATAAATAACAAGCCATAGATGGTAATTTTGTCAGAATACCTGATGACATTTTCTGAAACTTCTGCTACAATAGAACACAGAACAGTGATCGGGCTGTTTATAAGTGAAATATGGAGGATGACAGAAATGGCACAATTATCATTGAAACATGTCTATAAGAGATACCCCAATGGCTTTGAAGCAGTAAAGGATTTTAACCTTGAGGTGGAGGATAAAGAGTTCATCATCTTCGTAGGACCTTCCGGATGTGGTAAGTCGACCACACTTCGTATGATAGCTGGTCTGGAAGAGATTACGGAAGGCGATTTCTTTATTGATGGAAAACGCATGAACGATGTGGAGCCCAAGGACAGGGATATTGCCATGGTGTTCCAGAACTATGCTTTGTATCCGCATATGACAGTTTTTGATAACATGGCATTTGCCCTGAAGCTGAGAAAGGTTCCGAAAGATGAAATCGAGAAGAAGGTTCATGCGGCTGCGAAGATTCTGGATCTGGAGAAGCTGTTGGATCGTAAGCCCAAAGCTCTTTCCGGTGGTCAGAGACAGCGTGTGGCTATGGGGCGTGCAATTGTGCGTGAGCCGAAAGTATTCCTTATGGACGAGCCCCTGTCTAATCTGGATGCGAAGCTGAGAGTCCAGATGAGATCTGAGATTGCTTCCCTGCATCAGAGACTGGGCGCTACAATTATCTATGTAACCCATGACCAGACAGAGGCTATGACCCTTGGTACCAGAATTGTAGTTTTGAAGGACGGCGTGATCATGCAGGTGGATTCCCCGAAGAAATTATACGATGAACCCGACAATCTGTTTGTTGCCGGATTTATCGGATCTCCGCAGATGAACTTTATGGATGCGCTTGTTAAGATAAATGGTGATGAGGCAGTTCTTATCATTAATGATGTTACATATAAGATGCCTGCAAATAAGGCAAAAGCGCTGAAGGAAGGCGGATATGACGGAAAGGTTGTTGTATTTGGCGTACGTCCGGATGATATGGACGACTTCCCTGATTTTATTGAGCATCATAAGGATTATCAGATTTCCGCAGAGTGTACAGGATATGAGCTTCTTGGATCTGAAGTATTATTATACTATACAGTCAATGGTCTCACCATGACTGCCAAGGTTGACGCGAGTACGCCGGCCCGTTATGGTGATCATGTGAATATCGCATTTGATATCAATAAAGCACATATCTTTGATAAAGAGACAGAGCAGGTAATTTCTCATTAAGAATTGATCTGACTGAAAGACCGGGTATGGTTTCCGTACCCGGTTTTTTTACAGAAGCCCGGGTTCTGCAGACGGAAAAGATCCTGAAGTTTCATCCGGTCTGTCTTCTGCAGCAGGAATGTATGGCGTTGGAGGAATCTATGGAAGTGACGGTTTCAACAAATAAACTGAATCAGATACTGGAAGAAATGAAGGAAATTTCCAGAATGGATTTTATGATCTGGTCCGCAGGAGGAGAGCAGATTGCGGGTACTGTGCAGGAAGATCTGGGGGAGATGGCAGAACAATTTGTTCAGTCTCCTGCGGAGACCCAGGTGGCCCATGGATGGATCTATTTCCGGGTGGATATACATGGAAAAACAGAGTATGTGCTTCTGTGCAACCGGGAATCGGAGAGGGATTATGCCTATCTTATAGGGAAAATGGCTCTCTGCCAGGTACGGAATATATTCCTTGCCATGCGGGATCCGGAAAACAGAAAAAATGTTCTCCGTCAGATTCTGAATGGGGAAATTACCGGGGAAAAGCTGTCGGAAAAATGTCACCAGGTACAGCTCCGCCCCGAAAGATACATATTATATGTAATCCAGCATAAGACGGAAAGTGATTCTGTGCTGACGGAAACATTAAGAAATCTGTTTGTCGGCAGTTATGCGGATTATGTTTTTGAAATGGATGGGGTCAGAACGGTATTGCTGAAACGTACAGCCGATATTCCGGATGATAATTTTGAACAATATGCCAGGATGATTGTGGACAACCTGCAGACGGAGGCGATGATAAATGTGTGGGTTGGTTATGGCGGAGTAGTGGAATCTTTTGAGAAAATGAATGAGGCTTATATAAATGCCTGCACCGCGCTGAAAATCGGTATGGTATTTTATGGGGCAGAAAAGGTATTCTGTTATGCCCATCTGGGCATTGCCCGTCTGATCTATACGCTGCCGGCCGGTCTCTGTGAAGTTTTTCTGAAAGAAGTCCTGGGAGAAAATATGGATATTGATTTTGATGAAGAGATACTGACTACCATTAATCGGTTGTTTGATAATAATCTGAATATTTCGGAGACTGCCAGACAGCTTTATGTTCACCGTAATACTCTGGTGTACCGTCTGGAGCGGATTGAAAAGAAACTGGGACTGGATATCAGATCCTTTGAGGATGCCATGATTTTTAAAATTGCCATGATGGTCCGGACACATTTAAATGAACTTCAAAAGGAACCGTTGTAAAATTTATTGGGAGATGGTAGAATAAATTGATAACTGTTCTGAACAGACAGTATGCCATACAAAAAGGAGGAGCACCGATGGATCTGTTGAAAGGTCTGCAGGCGATCTTCGGCGGAAAAGTTTCTGCTTCCAGGAGCAGTACGCCAAAGGACGAGTCCCTGCGCCATCAGGAAAACGACTTATATAAGACAAATATCAGACTGCGGGAGCAGCTGGACGAGGCCCGGGAGCGTATTGTGCAGCTGGAGAATCAGATTTATAGCATGGCAGAGGAGAGTACAAAATTGGAAAAGAATTGGGAAGCCAGGAGAGATGAGATCGGCCAGATGACTGCGCAGTTTCAGAAAATGATAAAGACCCTGGATGAGAAGATGAAGCAGCTGGAAGTGAAGGTGGACGGTCAGTTCACCCAGATGAAAGAGGATACCCGGAACCAGCTCATCCAGAACGGTGAGGATATCAGAAGTCAGTTCAGTCAGATGGAGGAGGAGATCCGGAGCCGGCTCAGTCAGATCGGAGAGGGCAACAGAAGCCAGTTCAGCCAGATAGAGGAGGAGATCCGGAGCCAGCTCAGCCAGATGCAGAGTGCCGAAGAACTGTCCGGGCAGATTGAAAATGCTCTCCGCCCGGTATCTGCTTTTGAGAAGACGGCCGGGCAGGTTGAGCAGATCCGGAATTCTGTGAAGCAGCTGGAGTCGCTTTCTTCTTCCGCGGGAAAGATTGACGGAATTCACTCTTTCATGCAGCAGCTGGATGGGGTGACCCAGGAGACTATGCAGCAGATTGCCGGGCTCAGGGAGATGGCTGAAAAGATGGAAGAGCAGCAGGTTTCCATTGCGGCAGCGCATGAAGTGGCAGAGGGTCTGAAAAGTGGAATTACAGAGAAGATTCATGATGAGAATGTGAAGTGTTACCGGAACATGAAGAATCTGGTGGCTGATCTGGAGGCGAAAATGGAACAGATGGAGCTTGGAGAGGAAAGTCTGACCAGGATCCGGAAGTCTTTCAGGGGTATGAAGTTTTTCTCCTTCTTTTCCCTCCTGAGTTTTCTTGCCATCCTGGCATACATACTTGCGCCGATGATCTGGTGGTAGTCTGAATGTTTCGGAAAGATCCGGGAGACCGGGATTTTACAGACAGGAACAAAGAAAGGAATGCAGCAGGAACCGTCTGCTGTCTGGAATAAAAATGGAATCAGATGAGATAAAGAAAGTCTGGGTGGTGGGACATAAGAATCCGGATACGGATTCTATCTGTTCCGCTATTGCCTATGCTAATTTGAAGAATCAGACGTCAGAGGGAGTTTTTGTTCCCAAGCGGGCAGGAGAGATTAATGAAGAGACCAGGTATGTTCTGGAGACCTTCGATGTAAAGATTCCCGGACTGATTACGGATGTGGGAGCCCAGATCAGGGATATTGAATACCGCAGATCTCCGGGGATCAGCGAGACAATTTCCCTGAAAAGGGCCTGGGAGATGATGAAGGAACAGGATGTGGTGACCTTATCTGTGACGGATGCGGAGAATAATCTGATTGGTCTGATTACAACCCAGGATATTACCACCTCGTATATGGATGTGTATGATAATTATATTCTTTCCCGGGCAAAGACCCAGTACCAGAATCTTCTGGATACGCTGGAGGGTACTCTGGTCTGCGGGGATGAGAAGGCGTATTTTACCAGGGGAAAGGTACTGGTAGGGTCTGCGAATCCTGAGATTATGGAGGAGTATATTAATGACGGTGATCTGGTGATTATGGGAAACCGGTATGAAGCCCAGGTATGCGCCCTGGAGGCCAACGTAAGCTGTATGATTATTGCCGGAGATCCCAAGATCTCCAGGACGATTGTCAAAATTGCGGAGGACAAGGGCTGTGTTCTGATTACAACCGCCTATGACACCTACACAACGGCCAGGCTGATTAATCAGAGTATCCCGATCCGGTATTTTATGCGCCGGGAAAATCTGATTGTTTTTGACACAGAAGACTATATTGATGAAGTCCGGGAGATTATGTCCCGGGAGCGTCATCGTTATTTCCCGATTCTGGATGAGGATGGCAGATACGTGGGAATGCTTTCCAGACGGAACCTGCTGAATATGAGGAAGAAACAGCTGATTCTGGTGGATCATAATGAGAAAAGTCAGGCTGTGGATGGAATTGCGGGCGCTGATATTCTGGAGATTATTGACCATCACCGGATCGGAAGTCTGGAAACAATGTCGCCTGTTTTTTTCCGGAACCAGCCTCTGGGCTGTACGGGAACCATTATCTATCAGATGTACCGGGAGCAGGGAGTGGAGATTGATCAAACGACTGCGGGGCTGCTCTGTTCGGCGATTCTTTCGGATACGCTGATGTACCGTTCGCCCACCTGTACGCCTCTGGACCGTACGGTGGCGGAGGAACTGGCGGGGATTGCCGGAATCAATGTGGAGGAGCATGCGAGAGCCATGTTCCAGGCAGGCAGCGATTTTGGCTCCAAAACGCCGGAGGAGATTTTCTATCAGGATTTTAAGACGTTCAGCCAGAATGACGTGGATTTTGGCGTGGGACAGATCAGCGCCATGACCCAGGGCGAGCTGGATCAGGTAAAAGAGAAGCTTCTTCCCTACTTAAAACAGGCAATGGTCGAGAGAAAGATTTCCATGGTGTTTGTGATGCTGACTAATATTTTTGAGGAAACGACATATCTGATCTGCGATGGCGCGGACGCGGATAAAATTGTGGAAAAAGCGTATCATGTTCATAAGGAAAATGACTATCATGTACTGAAAGGGGTTGTCTCCCGTAAGAAGCAGCTGATTCCGATGTTTATGTCGGCAATGCAGGATCAGTAGGGAAACAGGCAGTCTTTCCGGGAGGAGAATATATGGAGAGAGAATTCTGGAAACCAGGAAATATGTTATATCCGGTTCCGGCGGTGATGGTGAGCTGCCGCAGGCCGGGGGAAAAGCCCAATATTCTTACAATAGCATGGGCGGGAACGGTCTGCTCGGATCCCGCCATGGTATCGATTTCAGTCAGAAAAGAGCGTTATTCTTATGATATTATCCGGGAGACCGGGGAATTTGTTATTAATCTGACAACAAAGGAGCTGACATGGGCGGCGGATTATTGCGGAGTAAAGTCCGGCAGGGATATAGACAAGTATGAGGAGCTTCATCTGACACCGTCAGAATCAAAGACAGTGGCGGCGCCGGGAATTGCGGAAAGTCCGGTCAATATCGAGTGCCGGGTCAAGCGGGTGATTGAGCTGGGAAGTCACGATATGTTTCTGTCAGAGGTTACGGCGGTTTCCGTGGACCCCGGGTACATGGATGATAATGGTAAGTTCCGGCTGAATGAACTGGGGCTGACAGCTTACTCTCATGGTGAATATTTTGAACTGGGAGAAAAAACCGGTAAGTTCGGCTACAGTGTACAGAAGAAGAAAAAATAGGATTTATGCAGGTGTGCGGAATGATCTCCGTACACTTTTTTTGCGCGATAAAACCGTCGGGTGGGTGCCATGCCTGCGTGAGCAGATATCTGACAGGCAGCGGACAGGAGAAATATTTTCCCCTGTCCGATAAAAAATAAAAAAAGAGAATAGAAACAGAATTTTGACGCACTCTAAAATTGTAAGAAAAAACGATGAAGGAGGTCATCACCATGGCACAGTTATCAGAAAAAGAATTATCTGCTCTGAATGATCTGCTGGCGGACGAGGAATTATTAACCAGGAAATTTTCCATGCTGGCGAAACAGACAGATGATATGGAGATCAGACAGAAGTTTGAGCGGATCTCCCAGCAGCACCAGGGACATTTTAACGCGTTATATGAGTATTTGAAATAGGAGGCGTAAATATGCAGGAATTTACAGATAAAGAGATTCTGGGTGACGGTCTTTCTACACAGAAAGCCGCTACAGAGAAATTTAACACATTTGCCGGCGAGTGTGTGCACGACAGCCTGCGGGGCACCATGATGAATATTCTGGAGCAGGAGCACAGCATTTCCAACGAAGTATTTAACATGATGCATCAGAGGGGAATGTATCAGACTCCTCCGGCGGAAGAAAAAAAGATTATGGACGCAAAACAGAAGTTTGCGCAGAGTGTAAAATAGAAAAATCCCTGGCCGGAGCTCTCGAAGGAGCCGGTCGGGGATTTTGTGAAGAGATTTATTTGTTCTGATTCTTCATCTCAGCCAGCTTCATGGCACGGACCTTCAGAGGAAGGCCGAACAGTGTGATAAAGCCGTCTGCGTCGTGATGATCATAGAGATCGCCGGTGGTGAAGCTTGCCAGGGACTCGCTGTATAAGGAGTAGGGGGATGTGGTTCCCGCCTTGATGATATTGCCCTTGTAGAGACGGAACTTCACTTCGCCGGTTACATATTTCTGGGTGGACTCTACGAAAGCCTGGAGCGCTTCCCGGAGAGGAGTGAACCATTTTCCTTCATATACTACCTGGGCCAGTTTGTTTCCGATGTCCTTTTTGACTTCCATTGTCGCGCGGTCCAGAACCAGCTCTTCCAACTGTTTGTGCGCCTCCATGAGAATGGTGCCGCCGGGGGTCTCATAAACGCCGCGGGACTTCATGCCTACCACGCGGTTTTCTACGATATCAATAATGCCGATGCCGTGTCTGCCGCCCAGCCGGTTCAGTTCCCGGATGATGTCAGATACCTTCATCTCTTTACCGTTGATGGATTTCGGAATACCCGCCTCGAAGGTCATGGTAACATATTCGCTTTCATCGGGCGCCCTTTCCGGAGTTACGGACAGCACAAGCATATGGTCGTAGTTGGGCGCCAGGGAAGGATCCTCCAGCTCCAGCCCCTCATGGCTGATGTGCCACAGGTTGCGGTCCCGGCTGTAGCTCTGGTCATTGGAGAAGGGGAGGTCAATGCCGTGGGCCCGGCAGTACCCGATCTCAGATTCACGGGAATCCAGTTTCCATTTGCTGTCACGCCAGGGAGCGATAATTTTGATGTCCGGGGCAAGCGCTTTGATGGAAAGCTCAAAACGGATCTGGTCATTTCCTTTTCCGGTAGCTCCGTGGCAGATGGCGACAGCGTCCTCTTTTCTCGCGATCTCGACCAGCTTTTTCGCAATGCCCGGACGGGCCATGGATGTACCCAGGAGATATTTGTTCTCATATACAGCGCCGGCCTGCACACAGGGGATAATGTAATCATCGCAGAATTCATCTGTAATATCTTCAATATAAAGTCTGGATGCGCCGGAAAGCTTTGCACGCTCCTCCAGACCGTCCAGCTCGTTGCCCTGGCCGCAGTCTACACAGCAGCAGACAACATCATAGTCATAGTTCTCCTTTAACCAGGGAATGATGGCGGTGGTGTCCAGTCCGCCGGAATACGCTAAAACAACTTTTTCTCTCATAATAGAATACATCCTTTCCGTATATCAATGTTCTTCTGAAACAGAAAGAGGAATACAGTTCCCTTTCAATCTGTTCGATTATACTACATCAGATGCTTTTAGGCAAGTGAAAAAATATACATAAAATACTCATAAAAATGCATAAAAGCGGAAATGACGCATGAAAAAGAAAAAAGTCATTGATTATTTACAAAGTTGTGATATTATAAATAAGACACTCCGGATGGGAAAGTGGAAGGAAAGCAGAATGATGAATAAATATTCATTTATAATGTGAAAGAATTTGTATTTATAAGAAAGAACAATCCCGTTTACGAAATTCTCTGCCTGCGGAGAATCATCCGGGCGGCATTTTCTGCTTCGTTGCAGCGCGATCCCTGGCGGAGCCTTTTTATCGCATAGAAATAAGATTTCCTGTGCAATAAAAAAGGCTTTACGGATCGGGAAAGAAGTATTATGATGAAACGGTATGTCCGGAGGAGCGTTTTCTGACGGGCTCAATGACAGACAGGGAGAACAACAGAGATGGAAGTGCAGATCCGTAATATGACAGCGAAAGATTATGACAGGGTTTACGCACTCTGGAAAACCATTCATGGTTTCGGAATCCGGAGCATAGATGATTCCCGGGAGGGGACAGAACGCTTTTTAGAAAGGAATCCCACTACCAGCGTTGTGGCAGAGACAGATGGAAAGATAGTAGGTTCTGTTTTATGCGGACATGACGGGAGAACCGGATATTTTTACCATGTCTGTGTGGATGAGAAGTACCGGAACCACGGAATCGGAAGAAAGATGGCCACGGCGGCCATGCGGGCGCTCCAGGAGGAGCAGATCAACAAAGTCAGCCTGATTACCTTCAAATCAAATGAAGTCGGGAATCAGTTCTGGCACCGCGCCGGATGGAAGGAGCGCACGGATATAAACTATTATGAATTTGTCCTGAATGACGAAAATATAACAAAATTTAACAGATAAGAGAAAAGAGGGAAATTATGAAACAGATTGACGGCGGCGTGACGGCCGCACAGGGATTTCTTGCGGCGGATACAGCGGCGGGAATAAAATATAAGGACCGGACGGATATGGCCATGATATATAGCCAGTCTCCCTGCAGGGCGGCGGGGACTTTTACCTCAAATGTTGTAAAAGCGGCTCCGGTTCTGTGGGATAAGAAAATCGTACAGGAGAGCGCATATGTCCAGGCGGTCGTGGTCAATGCGGGGATTGCCAATGCATGTACAGGGCAGGAAGGTCTCGGATATTGCCGGGATACGGCCCGGGCGGCGGCGGAAGCGCTGGAAATTCCTGCGGATTCTGTTCTGGTGGCGTCTACCGGTGTGATCGGTATGCAGCTTCCTATCGGCCGGATCTGTTCCGGGGTAAAGACAATGGCTTCCGGACTTGTCCGCAGCAGGGAGGCCGGAAACCGGGCCGCAAAGGCGATTATGACCACCGACACTCATGAGAAGGAGATCGCCGTACAGTTTGAGGCAGGCGGAAAGACGGTTACTGTGGGAGGCATGTGTAAGGGATCGGGAATGATTCATCCCGATATGTGTACCATGCTTGCTTTTGTCACAACGGACCTGGCTATTTCGAAAGAACTGCTACAGGAGGCTCTGCGGGCAGATGTGAGGGATACCTTCAACATGATTTCCGTGGACGGGGATACATCTACCAACGATACCCTGCTTCTGCTGGCCAACGGCATGGCGGGAAATGAAGAGATTACAGAAAAAAATGCAGACTATAAGGCTTTCTGCCAGGCGCTGAATTTTGTAAATACGGAACTTGCCAAAATGATGGCGGGAGACGGAGAGGGCGCCACGGCTCTTTTTGAGGTAAAAGTAATTCATGCGGCCACAAAGGATCAGGCGAAGGTTATGAGCAAATCCGTAGTCTGCTCCAGCCTGACCAAGGCGGCTATCTTCGGACACGACGCTAACTGGGGACGGATTCTCTGCGCCATGGGATATTCCGGCGTTTCCTTTGATCCGGAGAAGGTGGATCTGTATTTTGAGAGCTCGGCGGGCCGTATCCAGCTCATTGAAAACGGCGTTGCGCTTCCTTACAGTGAGGAGGAGGCCACGAAAATTTTATCAGAGCCTGCGGTGACGGCAGTGGCCGACATAAAAATGGGAGACGCGTCCGCCACAGCCTGGGGCTGCGACCTCAGTTATGATTATGTAAAGATTAATGCCGATTACAGGTCATAGCAGCCGGAAGGTTCCGGACTGTGTTATTCTGAAAGAAAAGAGGTTAGAAAAATGCCTGATCGTATTGAAGAGTTAAAAGCGAAAGCGGAGGTTCTGATTGAGGCCCTGCCTTATATCCAGCGGTTTAACCGCCGGATCATTGTGGTAAAATACGGTGGAAGCGCCATGCTGGACGAGGAACTGAAAAAAAATGTGATCCAGGATGTCACCCTGCTGAAGCTGGTAGGCTTCAAACCGATTATTGTTCACGGCGGCGGCAGGGAAATCAATAAATGGGTGGAGAAGTCCGGCATTGATCCGGTCTTCATCAACGGACTCCGGAAGACAGACGAAGAAACCATGGAAATTGCGGAGATGGTGCTGGGAAGAGTCGGAAAGTCCCTGGTTTCCATGGTGGAGGAGCTGGGGGTTCGGGCTGTCAGCATCAGCGGAAAGGACGGAGGTCTTTTGAAGGTTGACAAAAAGTATTCGGGGGGGCAGGATATCGGATTTGTGGGAGACATCAAATCCGTAGACCCCAAGATTCTGTTTGATCTTCTGGAAAAGGATTTCCTTCCTATTGTGTGTCCCATCGGACTGGATGACAATTATCAGACTTATAATATTAACGCGGACGACGCGGCCTGCGCCATAGCGACGGCTGTAAACGCAGAGAAGCTGGCGTTTCTGACTGATATCGAGGGAGTCCGCCGGGATCCGGAGGATCCTTCCACCCTGATTTCGGAGCTGACCTTAAAGGAGGCCAGAGAGCTGATGGACAGCGGTTATGTAGTGGGCGGAATGCTTCCCAAACTGAATAACTGCATCCACGCCATTGAAAACGGAGTATCCAGGGTTCATATTCTGGACGGGCGTCTGGCTCACTGCCTGCTCTTGGAAATCTTTACGAACAGGGGAATCGGTACGGCGATTCTGAGCGACAAGGAGGAGAGATACTATCATGAATAAACAGGATTACATCAACGAGGCGGAAGCCGGGCTGCTTCATACATACAACCGTTTCCAGGTCGTTCTGGAAAAGGGAGAGGGCGTTTACCTTTATGATACGGACGGAAAGAAATACCTGGATTTTGCGGCGGGGATCGCAGTCTGCGCGTTCGGATATGGGAAAAAAGAGTACAATGACGCGCTGAAGGATCAGATTGACCGGATCATCCATACGTCTAATCTGTACTACAATGTGCCGGTTGTGAAAGCGGCGGAGAAAGCCCTTGCGGCCTCCGGCATGGACCGGATCTTTTTTACCAACAGCGGTACGGAAGCTATTGAGGGCGCCATGAAGGCGGCCAAGAAGTATGCCTGGACCAGGGACGGCCATGCGGGGCATGAGATTGTCGCCATGAAGAATTCTTTCCATGGAAGAAGTCTCGGGGCGTTGTCTGTGACGGGAACAAAGCATTACCAGGAGCCTTTTGAGCCCCTGATCCCCGGCATCCGTTTTGCGGACTATAATGACCTGGAAAGCGTAAAAAGCCAGATTACCGGTAAAACCTGCGCCGTTCTTATGGAAACCGTGCAGGGAGAAGGCGGTATTTATCCGGCAGATCCCGCTTTCCTGCGGGGAGTGAGGGAACTCTGTGACGAGAGGGACATTCTTCTGATCCTGGATGAGATCCAGTGCGGAATGGGACGGACAGGCGCCATGTTTGCATGGCAGAAATACGGCGTCACACCGGATATTATGACGGTTGCGAAAGCTCTGGGAGCAGGCGTTCCTGCAGGCGCTTTCCTGACGACCCAGAGAGTGGCGGATAAGTCGCTGGAGCCCGGGGATCACGGAACGACTTACGGAGGCAATCCTTTTGTGGGAGCTGCTGTCAGCGCGGTTTTCGATCTTTTTGAGAAAGAAAGAATCCTGGATCATGTTAATGAGGTGGCGCCTTATCTGGAGAAAAAGCTGGATGAACTGAAGGAAAAGTACCCTTTTATTACAGACCGCCGGGGAATGGGACTGATGCAGGGACTGGAACTGCAGATCCCTGTGGGAGAGGTGGCTGCGAAAGCCCTGGAGCAGGGACTCATGGTGATCACTGCCGGTTCCAATGTACTGCGGTTTGTTCCGCCCCTTATCATTGAAAAGCAGCATGTGGACGAGATGGCGGAGAAGCTGGACGCTGTGCTGCAGATGTGGAAGTAATCCATGATTCCGCATACCGGGAACATCCGGCATGAATAAATTATGAAATCCTGTGCATCATAAGAAAAAAAGGATGGTTTTGCCATGATTGGAATATTGATTGCAATTTTATCCGGTGTTCTTATGAGCGTGCAGGGCGTTTTCAATACGGACGTCACTGAGCACAGCAGTCTCTGGGTTGCCAACTGCTGGGTACAGGCGACGGCGCTGGCGGTCTGTCTTGCCTTCTGGGGCGTCACAGACCGCAGTTCTTTTGCCCTTCTGTTTGACTTCCGGCCAAAGTATGTCCTGCTGGGAGGCGCAATCGGTGCTTTTATCACTCTCACTGTGATAAAAAGTATGGATATTATGGGACCCGCCCAGGCTGTGCTCTTTATTGTGATTGCCCAGATGATCAGCGCTTATCTGATTGAGCTTTTCGGACTGTTCGGGGCGGAAAAGGCAGACTGGTCGGTCCGGAAGCTGGCGGGAATGATTGTGGCTGTTGCGGGAGTCATCATTTTCCAGTGGGAGCGGCGGTAAGCGCAGACGGTAAATAATCGGCGGAAGGGCTTGCTATTTTAAAAACAGGTTATACTGTATAAAATTACCGGGGGCATTTCGTGAAGATTCCATAAAGAAAATTTTTTGATTTCTCTTTATTTCACAAAAATAATTTCAGGACTGGATGTGTTTTGGAATCGGTGTTAAGATACCGACCAAAGCACATTTTCTTTTTTCCGGAAGCTTCCTGGTTCTGAATTCTGCGACTGCAAATCTATGCTTTTCCAATTATTTCCGGGAGAGCGGAAGTCCTGCCTCATTTTTTCTGGCTTCCGCAGAACAGAAATCAGCAGACTGATGATCCGGCCGGGAAAAAGATAAAGAATTAATTTTTCTTTAATAGGCTTGTTAATATTTTTCTGAAATGATAGAATTGGTGTGGAGCATGGGCTTTACACTGGTTATACAGGAGTAAGGGAGATGCATAATATGAAAAAATGGTTTCCTGGTATCCTTTGCTGTCTGACGATCTTTTTTTGCGGGTGCGGAGCAGATCCGGATCTGATTCTTCAGAACGGGAATGTTTCCCTGGAAGAGGAGACGGACGATTCTTCCGGGGAGAATCAGCCGGAGAACGAAGCCCTGGAGGAGAGTTCTGACAGGGAGGATGGAGAGACAGAACAGGAAGAGACGCAGATCTGCGCTTATATCTGCGGAGCGGTCTGTAGTCCGGGAGTCTACGAGCTGGAACCGGACAGCCGGGTGTTTCATCTGGTTGAGATGGCCGGCGGCCTGACTGAAGAGGCTGATGAAAAAAGTGTGAATCTGGCTGAGGTTGTGACGGATGGACAGATGATATGGATTCCCACACAGGAGGAGAGCATGTCGGGACAGACGGCTCCTGCCGCATCTTCATCCGGAACGGCACAGGAGATTTCCGGTGGAAGTTCTGATTCCGGAATGATAAATATTAATACGGCAACAGCATCAGAACTGACCTCTTTAAATGGCATTGGCGAGACAAAAGCCGGGGCGATTATCGATTACCGGGAGGAGCATGGCGCTTTTGAGACGATTGATGAGATTATGCAGGTAGACGGGATCGGACAGGGAACCTTTGATAAAATTAAAGATGATATCACAGTATAGGAAAGGAATGGTCTCTGTCCTGCCCGGCAGATGGAGACCGGTGTGGTCAAATGGCAAAAAAGGTACTTGTTGTAGATGATGAAAAACTGATTGTAAAGGGAATCCGCTTCAGCCTGATACAGGACGGTATGGAAGTAGACTGTGCCTATGACGGCGAGGAGGCGCTGGAGAAAGCCAGAAATAATGAATATGACATTATTCTGCTGGATGTAATGCTTCCGAAAATGGACGGATTTGCCGTCTGCCAGATGATCCGCGACTTTTCTGATGTTCCGATTGTGATGCTGACTGCCAAGGGTGATGATATGGATAAGATTCTCGGACTGGAGTATGGCGCTGATGATTATATCACAAAACCCTTTAATATTCTGGAGGTGAAAGCGCGGATTAAAGCGATTATCCGGCGTACATCCCACAAGGCCCAGGCGGATAATCCCGATATTATTATTGACGGCGATCTGAAAATTGACTGTGAAAGCCGCCGCCTGTTTATCCGGGGAAAGGAGATCAGGCTGACGGCCAAGGAGTTTGATCTGATGGAACTTCTGGTGAAGAATCCCAATAAAGTATACAGCAGGGAAAAACTTCTGAATCTTGTATGGGAATATGAATATCCGGGAGATTTCCGTACTGTGGATGTGCATGTGCGCCGTCTCAGGGAAAAGGTGGAGGATAATCCCAGTGAACCTAAGTATGTTCATACGAAATGGGGCGTAGGATATTATTATCACTCGGATAAATAGAGGAAAGAATATTGAGAAAATTATGGTATTGGCTGAAAAGTCTCAGATTTCGGGTGTTTCTGCTTCTTCTTATTTTCGGGAATGCTCCCGGATTTTTGTTCCGGGCAGGATTTCTGTCTGCATATGAACGCTGGGCTGTGGAGGTGCAGACATCTGATATTACTACCCAGGCCAGACTGATGGCCACCCAGATCGCAACCAATAATTATCTGAAGATTTTGCAGGATCCGGATTTTTTATTATCAGAAGATTCTGCGGATTCAGATCCGGAAAGCATTTCTGTCCAGCTGGAACAGATGTCCACGATTTATGACGGCCGGATTCTCCTGATTGACAATACGTTTACGATTGTGAAAGATACTTATCAGATGGATGAAGGAAAGATAATTCTGTCGGAGGATGTCATATATGCCCACAAGGGAGAGACGATGCAGACCTATGACAGCGAGTACAATTATATAGAGATAATAATTCCCATTGTGGATCCCGATACTTCAGAAATTCTGGGAGAGATGCTGGTCAGTGTGTCCACGGACAGTATTGGACTGAATCTGCTTTACCTGAGACAGTGGGCATTTCTTTTTCAGTTCCTTCTGGGAGTAATAGTGATTGTAACCGGTTTTGCTATTTCCGGAAAATTGACAAAGCCATTGAAGCGCCTGGACAAGTCTATCCGGGATGTTCATGACGGATATGAAAATGATTTTAAAGGAGTGACTGCTTATTCGGAAACTGCGTCTATATCCGAGGCGTGCAGCGGCATGCTCCGCCAGTTAAAAGTGCTGGATGAGACCCGTCAGGAGTTTGTATCTAATGTATCTCATGAACTGAAGACTCCTCTGGCTTCCATGAAGGTTCTGGCAGATTCCCTGATCGGACAGGATGATGTACCGGTGGAGTTTTACAGGGAGTTTATGACTGATATCGGAGAGGAGATTGACCGGGAAAGTAAGATTATTGATGATCTTCTGTCTCTGGTGAAGATGGATAAGACTTCCGCGAACGTCAATATCACCTCCGTAAATATCAATGAACTGATGGAACTGATCATGAAACGGCTGCGGCCCATTGCCCGCAAAAAGAATGTGGATCTGGTGCTGGAAAGTTTCCGTCCGGTCGTTGCCGAGGTGGACGAGGTGAAGCTGACACTGGCATTGTCTAATCTGATTGAAAACGCGATTAAGTACAACAGACCCGAGGGATGGGTTCATGTCTCGCTGAATGCAGATCATCAGAATTTTTTTGTCACTGTGGAAGATAATGGGATCGGAATTCCGGAAAGTGATCAGGAACATATTTTTGAACGTTTTTACCGGGTGGACAAGTCCCACTCAAAGGAAATCGGAGGTACCGGTCTGGGGCTGGCTATAGCCAGGAATGCAGTGATTCTCCACCGGGGAGCAATCCGGGTTCACAGTAAAGAGGGTGAGGGAACTACTTTTACTGTCCGGATTCCGCTGAATTATATCGAGGGATAAGAGTATAATATGAGCACCTGGCGAGGTGTTTTTGAACTTAGTGCGAGTCATACCTGACCACTTGGCGAATCGGAGCCGCAGGCGAACGATGAGGTTAGTGGACATGGTGTAATGTCTGGAGGAGCAAAATTAGTGAGACAGAAATGTAAGCTTTTAGCTGTCCTGTGTTGTCTGTGCCTGGTTCTTCTGGCAGGAGCGCAGCTGACCGGGTGTGGCAGGGATGATATGGAAGAGTATGATTATTACATGTACTATCTGAACCAGGACAGAACAGCCATTGAGCCTATGGGATATGAACCTGCGGCAGATCCGGAAGATACAGACTCCATGATTGAAGAGTTTATAGGACAGATTGAAAATGGCACGGATCGTGTGGAATATCAGAAGGTTTATCCGGATTCTGTCAGTCTGGAAAAGTATGAGTGTACAGGAAATATTCTCTATGTTTATTTTAATGCTGCCTACAGCAGCATGTCTGTGGAAGAGGAGATCCTCTGCAGAGGAGCTATTGTGTGTACCATGATGCAGATATCCGGAGTGGACGGGGTTCTGTTCTATGTGGATAATGAGCCTCTGGAGGATTCTAATGGAACGGAGGTGGGAATCATGACCCAGGATTCCTTTGTGGACAATCCCGGTGAAGAGATCAATGATATCCAGGTAGAGGAGTTCACCCTGTATTTTGCATCCCAGGATGGTCAGAGCCTGGTCAGTGAAACCCAGCATGTTCATTATTATTCCAGCAATATATCCGCGGAAAAGCTGGTAATGGAGCAGCTTCTGGAGGGGCCGGTTTCAGAGAATGCCCAGTCCGCGATTCCGGACGGGACAGAGCTGATCGGTGTGTCGGTGATGGACCGGGTCTGTTTTGTCAATCTGACGGAAGGTTTTCTGGTACAGGATTATAATATCAGTGAAGAAGTGGTAATTTATTCTATCGTAAATTCTCTGGCTGAACTTCCGACAGTAGACAAAGTCCAGATTTCGGTTAATGGAGAAACAAATATGGTGTACCGGCAGGAAATGTCCCTTTCAGAATTTTACAGTATGAACGTGGATCTTGTGCAGGAGGAAGGGGTTGATGTTGAGGTAGACCAGCAGCAGAGTCAGGAAAAGGAGAGTATTATTGATGCGGGAAATCTCCTGGATACTGGAGACTAAAAGACATCTCTGTCTGCTGGCCGGAGCGTATGTCAGCGGAATTCTCCTGTATTTCCGGACGGAAGCATGGACAGCCCTGCTGTTTCTGACAGGGGGCAGTATCGGGCTGGCCCTGGCGTCCCACAGGAGAAAAAAGGAAGCGGCGGTGATGGCTGCGCTGGCGGCAGTCTTTTGTCTGGCAGCTTTTCTGAGATGCGGCGTACAGGACCGGCGTTATGAGGAATATCTGGGAAATGTACAGCCGCAGACAGAGATTACTTTAAGCGGTATCGTATATAAAAAGGAAATTAAAGCAAACAGCTATCTGTATTATCTGAAATCATTTCAATTCGAAAATCTGAATTTCCAAAATTCAAAGGAAGAGAACGGGCTGGGAAGAGTGCTCGTTTATACGTCAGAAGATAAAATCCCCATTGGATCTGTAGTTGAGGTGTCCGGTGAGCTGGAATCCTTTCCCCATGCAAAAAATGAGGGGAATTTTGACCTGGCAGATTATTATAAAAGTCAGAATATTACCTTCCGGATGTTTGCCGGGGAACTGACGGTCCGGAACGAGTCAGAATGGAATTTCCGGGAAATGCTGTATCAGATCCAGAAGCGGATATCGGAGGTCTATGAAGCTGAACTGAATGACAGGGACGCCGGGATTCTGGGAACGCTGGCGCTGGGAAACCAGGCAATGATGGAGGAGGAGATTGAGGAATTATACCAGGGAGCGGGGATCTCGCATATTCTGGCTATTTCCGGT
>CAYLWI010000009.1:0-30859 GCA_964387345.1 uncultured Eubacterium sp.
TTACTCCGCAGTGCGCAAAAGCTCGATTCCGCTCCGCTGCATCTCGCTTTTCGGGCTTTCGCCCTATAAATCATGAAAATCAAAAAGCCGCTTACATGCAGGCATGACGCAGCTTTCCGCTTCCATCGATTTGCACTGCTCAATGCTATACGATAAAGTTATCAATCAATCTGGTTTTGCCGATGTAGACGGCTATGGCTACGAGGGTTGGGGATTTGATTTCGGATACCTGCTGCATCGTC
The DNA here is from genome assembly GCA_964387345.1 of uncultured Eubacterium sp. GTDB lineage: Bacteria > Bacillota > Clostridia > Lachnospirales > Lachnospiraceae > Eubacterium_I. The sequence continues at coordinate 243 of CAYLWI010000009.1, forward strand.
AGACCGTCTACTGCTTTTACGTAATCAATTTTTGCCAGGGGTTCTTTTTCAATGTTTTCTCTCATGGCTGCCACCAGCTTCGGGGCATCTGTCTCGCCGTCTTCTACCATTTTCTGCCCCATGAAGATGGTCTGGCTTAAGATCAGAGCCGCTTTCCGTTCTTCCGGTGAAAGATATGTGTTTCTGGAGCTTTTTGCCAGCCCGTCTGCTTCACGGACAATGGGGCATCCGATGATTTCCAGATTCATATTCAGATCCTCCGCCATATGTTTTACAACGGCAAGCTGCTGGGCGTCTTTCTGACCAAAATAAGCCCGGTCAGGCTGGATAATGTTAAACAGCTTGGTCAGTACGGTGCAGACGCCGCGGAAATGAGCGGGTCTGGAAAGGCCGCAGAGTTCTTCCGTCAGCACTGTCATATCCACATAAGAACAGAAGTCATCATGATACATTTCCGGAGGCTCCGGATGAAAAATCAGATCAGCCCCCAGACTTTCGCAAAAAGCGCTGTCTTTTTCAAGATCCCGGGGATAGCTGTCCAGATCTTCCGACGGTCCGAACTGCATGGGATTGACAAAAATACTGACAACTACTTTATCATTATTTTTCCTGGCCTCTGTAATCAGACTCCCATGTCCCTCATGGAGATATCCCATAGTCGGAACAAATCCGACACTAAGATCCTGTTTCTTCCAGCCGGATACAATTTCTTTTACTTCTTTAATCGTAGATACTACTTCCATTTCTGATATTTCCTTTCGCTTTTGCAAAATTAATCATCCGTTTCTTTTTTAAGAGCATCAATCACTTCATCCGCTATTTTGTAAGTATGCTCCCGGGCGGGGAAAGTACCTGCCTTTACTTCCTGCATATAATCAGTAAACGCCTGAGTCATGACCTCTCCCACGTTGGCAAACTGCTTCACAAATTTGGGGACATAATCGGTAAACATTCCAAGCATGTCCTGATAAACCAGAACCTGTCCGTCACAGCCCGCTCCGGCGCCGATCCCGATGGTGGGGATGCTGACGGCATCCGTAATAATTTCTGCCAGCTTTGCCGGGATTCCCTCAAGTACAACCATGCAGGCTCCCGCGTCTTCCACGCGTTTCGCATCTTCAATCAGAGTCCGGGCGGCGTCCAGACTTTTTCCCTGTACTTTAAATCCGCCGAAAGCATTGACTGACTGGGGAGTCAGACCTATGTGGGCGCATACCGGAATATCCGCCTCCACAATGGCTCTGATCTGGGGACACACTCTCGCGCCGCCTTCCAGCTTCACTGCGTTTGCCCCGGCCTCCTTCATAAATCTGCCTGCATTTTTTACCGCGTCATATACTGAGGTCTGATAAGATAAAAATGGCATGTCTCCGAGGATCAGCGCGTTTTCAGCCCCCCGGCTGACTGCCGCCGTGTGAGCAATCATATCCTCCATGGTTACCGGAAGAGTATTCTCATAACCAAGCATGGTATTTCCCAGAGAATCCCCTACCAGCAGGATTTCCACGCCTGCAGCATCCATCAGCTTTGCCGTGGAATAATCGTAGCATGTAAGCATGGTGATCTTATTATTTTCTTCTTTCATTTTTTTCAGATTTGCGACTGTTATTTTCATTGCTTAAATTCCCCTTCCATTATAGAATAGTCCTGCTCTGGATGCTTTTTTTCCGCCACCTTCAGCACCTGTCCTGACAAAATACGATACACTTCCCTGCTTTCTCCGGAAAGTTCTGCCAGGTGTTTTCTTACAGTAGCAATATCATTTCTTTCCACAGGACCTGTCAGTGCTTTCTCAGCGCCATATTTTACAATATTTTCCGTATTTCCCCGGATCAGCGGCGCCAGCGCCATATGTGCGTTTTCTGCGGAAAATCCACAATCGCAGAGAAGGTCTTCACAAAGACTTACCAGTCCTACATACAGATTGCTGGCCATGGCCGCCGCTGCGTGATAACGCACCTTATCTGCAGAGCGGATCGTTTCCACAGTATTACCAAATCCTTCAAAAACAGCTTTTAATTCCGCAAGATGTTCTTCAGAGCCTTCCATTACAAAAAGAGCCCCGGAAAGATCCCTGTAGGAATTATACTTATCATTTACTGCAAGAAGTGGATGAATGGAATAACCATACGCGTGACAACGCCCGATATCTGAAAAGACGGCAGAGCTCAGCGCTCCGCTACAATGAATAATTAACTTATTTTGAATCGGAAGCATTTTCAGCTGCTCCCAGACAGAAGCAATCGCCCCGTCGGGGACAGTCAGAAACAGAGTATCACTATCCTCAGCCAGCGCTTTCATTGAAAGATATTGTCTGCTGTCTGTAAACTCTGCCGCTTCCTGTGCTGTGTCCGGGCTGCGGCTGTAGTACCCCGTCACAGTCTCCCTGCGCTCGGTCAGATACTTTCCCATTGAAAAGCCTACTTTCCCTGCGCCGATAAACCCAATGTTCATACGCATCCCTCCATTCTTCTGATGGCGGGACAGTGAAGTCTCGTTTGTCTGTAATCAGACAATATAAGCTTCCTTCAAAATAAATAAAATCATCTGGTACAGTTTCTTTTCAGAATACTATCCGCAGATGATTATACTACACAGGTTACTTAAAGTAAATCAGAAATTGGCGAAAATTTCATTAAAATCCTTATGTCATCATTTTTTTATACTCCGCCTTCCAGCGGCCGGCCAATTCCTCCTGCTTCGTTTTCCAGTCAAAAGCATCCGCGGCCCTGGACGCTTCTCTCCGCTCTGAATTATATTCCGGAAGATCTGATACTTCTGTCATATAATTTAATGCAGCTTTCACAACCGGAAAGGTAAGATCCATTTTCTGTTCATCCAGCTGTCCGTCATCTCCGATATAATTCATGGCAAAGAGATATGCCTGGCGGGACTGATCATTTTTTCTGAGCTGGTATGCCTGCATAAACATCCGGGAAGCCTCCCGGAACAAAAAGAGTCTCGCGTATACCACGCCAAGATTGTGCATAATATTTCCGCGGAGTTCTTCTGTCATCTGACGGGCATATTCCGGCTGCAGGAGTTCCATATAAATATACGCTGCCTGACGGTACTTCCTCTCCTCAAGAAGCATATCTCCCCTCATTTTCCGACGTTCCATACTGGTTTTCCCATTCATGGCCCCCAGCAATCCGCGGATTTTTTCCAGCTCCTGTTCTCCATAACGGCCGGATGATCTGAGAATCAGCCCGGCACACTGAAACATATCCTTTGTAGTGCGGTACAAATGTCGCAGCTTCCCGGCCAGATCTTCATAATGAAGTTCCCTGTCCAGCCAGGAAAACAGCTCTTCTCCCATCCAGTCGCGGTCAATCAGATAAGTATGCGTTTCGAGAAAATAACACAGTTCATCCAGCGTATAAAGATGAATGGAGATCCTTTCATGAAAAAAAGGATGTTCTGCTTTCCGGTTCTCGATCAGATGAAACATAATTCCCTCCTTTTTGGGCTGTTTTCTGCCCATGCAGGTATATTCCGGAGTATTTCCTTCAGACTTTCCCGCCTGTCCGGCCATCCATTGTAACCGGAAATTCCCAGACCTTTCCGGATGATTCAAATAACTCTCCGAAACCATCGTCTTCCACATGCAGGAGTATCTTTGTTCCACTTACAGGCAATGCCTTTACCGAAAGACGGATACTTCCGCTGTCCCGGTCGGGAAGATAATCCAGTACGAAATTTTCTGTCCGCGGCTCCATCCTTTCCCGGACGCGGATCCATACCTCCAGCCGGGGATCCCCGTCATACATCAGGTAATACGTCTCTGTCGGGGCAAACCAGTTTTCTCCAAGCTGTGTCAGACGCAGAAAATATAATTTTCCGTCTTTCTGCACCTTCAGGGAAACCTCTCCATGAAGTTTATAGAAACAGTCATAATAATAATGCCATCCCTCTGTCACATCATTCCTGTAGGCCGCAAGACAGGCTCCTCTGGTATAAAGATTCTTACCTTTGAAAACCCTTTTGCCAGGTCCGATCACCCGCAGGGATTCACCGAGCCAGTCGCCATCAAATCCATCTCCAATTAAATAAACGCCCGAAATGATTTTTTTCATAAAAGCTTCCCGGATAATATTGGCAAAAAACTCGTCTCTGGCCTCTGGCTGATCCAGAAGATACCCGGGTACGGTCCATTCCTTTGATTCAGAGGTTACACGCTTGACTGTGCCGTTTCCATCTGTATGGAGCAGCAGAAAAAAAATTCTGTTCTCCTGGAAATCAAACAGGGCCACATCATGAAGCCATACCGAAGCTTCCTGGTGATAGGTATGGGCAAAAAAACTCTCGCCATAATCCATCAGCCGGAAATGATCCGGGGCAAACCCCAGTTCTTCACATACAAACTCAAAAAGCCCAATAATTCCATCTGTGATTTCTGGTACAGTCACCGCGAGGCAGGGATCCATATGCTCCAGGGCATATCGCTCTCGAAAACGGATCAGCCGGCGAAGGAACTGCACCAGCATGTTTCTGCCGATAACATTATCCGGCATCTGGGCGCCAAGATACAGATCTGAAAAGAAAGACCCGTCCGCCCGGTTCTGGCGGCGCAGTGCTTCGTCACCATAATAATACTCTCCCCGGGGACTGCAGTAAACAGCAGTCGGTATCTGATAATGCTCTCCGCCCGGCACTGAAGAAACTGTTTCTATTTCCTGCATTCCCTCATGAAACAGACTGACCATGGCCCGTTCATTATTCAGATCAATTCCAATGTATAATTTCTCCGGTGTCACTTTCTACTCCTTCACCGGTACAAACAATGCTTCTGTCATATCCGACAGTTTTGCATATTCATACCGTGCTTTTACATCAATACGTTCATTCCCCAAAGCCGCCAGTCTCCCTGCCCGGGTATCTGACGGCAGTTCATTCTGTTTCTGTATTTCCCCGATTCCGGAAGCCTCCTCATTTCCATCCACATCCACAACCGCATAAGGAACAGATTCTCCTGGCAGAATACGCATTGGAAAAGTATACATTCCCGGCAGAACCTCTTTCATGGATTCCCTGTGTTCTCCCGGAATCATAATGTAAAGAGCCTTCTCCGGCGCTTCATGACAGGCCGCCACCACAAGATCCAGCAGAAGATATTTTTTCCGGATCTGCAGAGGAAGCTGATTGTAAAATTCAAAATAAATACCCTGGAAAAGATTGCGGCTCAGGATCTTTTCCGCAATTTTACTATAATCATCCCCCCCATGGGCTAAGTGCAGTTTCAGGAAAGCAGTCTCACAAAATACATTTAACTGCTTATATGACAGAAGACGTTTCCCCAGATAATGATAGACATCATCCTGTAACGGATAATCTCTCATAAGATAACTTCTGCCAAGAACTGTTACATAAGCAGTCAGCAGCCCTTCAGACTCCGGATCCTCCAGCAGAATCCGAAAAATCTCATCATGCCTCCCGGCAAGATATCCGGTGAAAAGCATACGGATCATAATCTGCCGGGCACAGGAAATCCGGAAATTTTTCTCCACGGCCGCATCCAGCAGAAGATCTGTCATTTCATCAATGGAACCTTCCATTTTCGTCAGACGGTCAGTCACATCCTCTCTTTTCCGGACAGCATCTTCACTGCTCTCAGGAAGAGGACGACTGTTTTCCATTCCTTGAATACCGTTGCCGGTAAGCATTTTGCGCAGTCTGCACTGGTCTTTTGCTGAATAAAAAATCCCTCTGGTATCTTCATATAATATAACAAAGGGTCTGCGGTAAAGGCTGATATATGCCTGTCCTTCCTGTATCACCGTCCGCTGCCGTACAACCTCCGGAACCTTCTGAAGAACATGAACTGCTGATACGTTTCCGCCCAGGACATATATCTTATAACAGTTCTCTGCATCTTTTCTGATCTGATTCCATTCATCCCTGTCCATCTGCCGTCTGAGCTCTTCATATATAATTGCCAGATCGTCATTCATATGTCCCTTTTCCAGTTCTTTGACGGCAAAATTTTTCACCATGACCATATAGGCCGGCCAGTCTTTATCCAGGCGCTGGCGGTTCCGTACAATATAAGCAAACAGCATGGCCTTTTTTCTCGCAGGCAGGGAACTGTTCATGGAAAAATACCGGATCACTTCCCTGGGAAGCTCCCCCATGGAACGTGTCCAGGACAACAGATATGCCTCATAAAGTCCGGCAATCTTCAGATTCTGTTCTATTCCCTGCTTAAACCATGGGAAAAATGATTCACCATACCGGTTGGTATGAATCAGATATACACAGATTGTTTTAACAATCCCTCCATCGCCAAACTGTTTATAACACCGGGTCAGAACCTTGAAATAACTTCTGTTAAAAACATTTTGTCCGGAAGCCATGCTCTGGATCAGAAGAGACAGCATGCCGGTCAGAAGATTATGCTTTGTAAGCCAGCTGATAATACGGTAATCAAATGGCTCCTGGCTGTTCAGAAATTCCGGATTATCCCTCAGAATCAGCGCGGCTTCCAGATAGAAAACAGGACTGCTGCTGTCATATTCTGTCATATAACGGCGGACTGCCTGATATTTCCGGTGAGGATTCCTCTGAAGACTGTCGTCCACCTGCAGCAGGATCCAGTTCAGAAGAGGATGTCCACGGTATTTCAGATGAATATCCCTGACCTTTGCAGTCAGTTCACTACCGCCGCGTTCCCCTGATTCCAGAAAATACAGGTACTGGCAGAAAGCTCCCAGAGGCGTTCTGGCATTGCGGACATTTCGTGGAATTCTCCCCAGACATTCTTCCGCATGATCATACTCTCCCGCATTCAGATAGACAAATGCTTCCCGAAGGATCAGCCACCAGCTGTCGGGATCCAGGGATCTGGCTTCCCCGAGAAGCGCCAGAGTTTCATCCTTCCATTCTGCCCCGTTCTTTTCTCCCAGACGAAAAGCGAGATATGCTTTCTCTATGGAATAATCCAGTTGTCGTTTTTTCCAGGCAATTGTATGTCCGGGCTTCTCTCCCAGAATTCCGGTAATCACAATCTCTTCTTTCCGGAAGCTGTCTTCCAGAGTAATTACCGCATAGTTCTTTCCCCGGTGCATCAGCCGGGGAAAGATCTGTATTTCCAGTTCCGCCCGTTTTCCCTGGAAATCATACATCTGCAGACGGGTCTTGTCCAGATGAACAAATGAAGCGTCACAGGAAATATGTATGTCAATATAACCCCATTCCGATTTCTTTATTTTCAGCACACTGGCAGCCGGTCTGTCTTCCACCTGGAAATTCAGTTCATGTTCTTCCACGGTGAAGAAACTGCGCTTCTTTTTTCCTGTCGCTATAAGAAACTCTTCCATCTCATGGGAACTACAGCGCATTTCCGTAAGGCCGCGATACAATAAAGTAAAATACTCCGCTTCTTCATGAAAAATGTTACAAAAAAACGGAGAAGAAAAAACCTTTCGTGCTTCTTCCCAATTCAGGGACGCCAGATTGGTGAAATCATTCAGCGTTTTAATCTTTCCGATGGAAGTGGGAAGATAATGCCTGGTCATCCGGGCTTTATAGGGCAGCAGATACTCCCCGCTGCTGGAAGTAACCACAAAACATCCGGTTTCCTCCTCCCCTTCCGTCGCCTGGTTCCCGAAAAAAGTAAACCTGATCTCCGCAGATATCCCGTCAAACTCTGTCGTATCCATCTGAATATGAGGATTCTCACAGGTTACAATACCACGTACTGGCTGACCGGAACTGCTCTTTATACGGAAAGAACCATGGTAATCCTCTTCTTCAATCACAGGAAAGCAAAGCTCCTCCTGCTCAAAAAGAAGAACCGGGCTGTCACATGCAAATTTTCCCTGGATCAGATCCTGTATCTTTCGCCGCATAACTGATTCTGTACCTCATATATCAGTGTAAAAATTCTCGTGTAAAACAATAAATATTTCTTTCTTTAAATTGTATTGTAAACTTTTTTTTGCGCTTTTTCAATACATATCAGATAGTTATTCCAGAGGCGGAATATCGTTCTTGAAAAATCTCCGGAAAAGTTATATGATACATCCTGTGAAAACATAAATTATTCTGAATTTCACAAAATAAAACTACAATTTCGAAAAACAGGGAACACAGATATGATTCACTCCATCAGACGCTTTATCAAAAATTATTCCATACAGACAAAAGTCTCGGTAAGGTGGATTTTATTTGCAGTTCTCTCCGGAATCGTCATCGGTCTGGCCGGTACAGCTTTCGGCTATGGCATGAATGCCGTAACCGCTATCAGACTTCATCATTCCTGGCTGATTTTTCTGCTTCCCGCCGGAGGGGTGATAATTGTCGCCCTTTATTATCTCCTTCATAATGAAAAGGATACGGGGACAAACCTGATTCTGGCAGCGATCCAGTCCAATGAAAATATCCCTCTGAGGATGGCTCCGCTTATTTTTATATCAACCTTAATTACACATCTTTTCGGCGGCTCCGCGGGAAGAGAGGGCGCTGCCCTGCAGCTGGGCGGAAGTATCGGACATGCTCTCGGAAAATTATTCCGGTTCCGCGATAAGGATAAACATATCATGATTATGTGCGGCATGAGCGCGGCATTCTCTTCTCTTTTCGGCACGCCTCTGGCAGCGGCTGTTTTTTCCATGGAAGTTGTCAGTATCGGCATTATGCAGTATGCCGCCCTTGTTCCCTGTGTAATTTCGGCCCTGATTGCGCACGGCATCACTCTGTATTTCGGCATTATTCCGGAAACCTTTGAACTGGGAGCAATTCCGGAATTTTCTGTAAAAACAGCTCTGATTATCGGAATTTTTGCTGTCTTATGCGCAGTAGTCAGCGTGATCTTCTGTGTCCTGCTCCACACAACGGAACGTCTGTACCGGCGTTTTTTTAAAAATGCCTATCTGCGGGCAGCCGTGGGAGGCGGTATTGTAATTGTCCTGACTTTATTGTCCGGAAGCCAGTATTATAACGGTACCGGCATGAATATCATCGAACAGTGCTTTACCACGGGAACAGTTTTTCCCCTGGCTTTTCTTCTGAAAATGATCTTTACAGCGGCTACCCTGGGAGCCGGATATAAAGGCGGAGAGATTGTTCCCAGTTTATGCATCGGGGCTGCCTTTGGCTGCCTGTTCGGAAATCTCTCCGGTTTTTCCCCTGTTCTCTGCAGCGCAGTGGGAATGGGCGCGGTATTCTGCGGCGTCACCAACAGTCCCATCTCTTCGCTTCTGATCTGCTTTGAACTTTTCGGGTTTGAGGGGATGCCTTATTACCTGATCGCCATCGCATTAAGTTACATGACCTCGGGATATTATGGATTATACAGCAGCCAGAAAATCATGTATTCAAAATACCGGGCAGAATATATTAACCGGAAAACAAATCATTAAAACGGAGGTTACCATATGAGTAAAAAACAAACCCCTTCCATGGACCAGTGGTTAAAGGAAGCAAAGCAGGATAAAAATGCCGGTAAAATCGGCATGTATCTGGTTCATAACGGTGTTGTGCGTGAAACCGCCAAAGCCGTAGTACGGCAGACAGACGGAGATCCCAGACCTGTATCCGGAATGCTTTTTTCCTATGATAACGAAAAAGTAAATGCCGCTATTGAAGAAACTTACGGACTGGACGGCATTTACTACATTCGGGTCTGGCTGAATGAAGGCGAACTGGAACTGGGCGACGACATCATGTATGTCCTGATCGGCGGAGATATCCGCCCCCATGTAATCGATGCCCTCCAGTTTCTGGTTGGAAAAATTAAGAATGAATGCGTCGTTGAAACAGAGAAAAAACAGGAATCTTTATAAACAAAGCGATACGGAAAAACCGCTTTTTTCATAGGAGGAACCGATGATTTTCCGGACCAGCCAAGCTGCTGATCCGGAAAATTGCCGGCGCATCCCTGTCAGAGTGGCAGGTATTTTTGTCTGGTATTTTTCGGACAATCCATAGTACGCCAGCATTTTTTGCACCTCATCATCTGTAAACCCGAAATATTCATCGAACCGGATACTCGTAACAGACAGAACTTTCAAATTATTTAATCCCGTGAAAATACTTTCTTTTGCCACTCTCAGACATCCGGTCAGCACGGCAAAATAAAGGCTGTCATTGGTTTTCAGCGCCTGCTGAAGAAGATTGCGGATCAGAAGTACCATCTCATTATAGTATCCATGTTCATTGGCTTTGGCTAACGGAACATCATATTCATCAATCAAAATAATCGCCCTTTTGCCATAGTGCTTTTCCAACAGAAACGACAGCACTTTCAGACTTCCCATAACTGTGGAATCTGACATGGCAAACATGGTTTGTCCGGTATCATCTACTTTAATTAACTGACGGTATATATTCTTTTCCTCTTCTGAAAGCCGTTCACTGGTCTTCAGAAAATCAAAGCGCAGAGCTTCTCTTCCAATCACAGAGCACAGCAGTTCACGAGCCATTTCGAAATCTGCCCCGTCGACATCCTTCAGACTGATTGAGATCACCGGGAATTTTCCCATGTACTCCTGACACAAAGCAGTTTCTTCTGAGATTTTCAGACTATCAAACAGGGATGAATCACTGTCAATTTCAAAAAAGCTTTTCAGCATACTTATGTTCAGAGACTTTCCAAAACGTCTTGGACGGGTAAAAAGATTCACTTTACTCCACTGATTCAGAAGATCTTTAATCAACAGCGATTTGTCCACATAATAAAACTCTTCTAACGTGATATCTTCAAAACTCTCAATTCCTACCGGCAGTTTTTTCCTTTTACAATCCATGCAGTCACATCCCTTCCCCACTTTTTCTGTTATTTTATTATATCAGAATCTTTTCCTGTTTCAATCTTTTTTCTTTATGTTTGGCTTATCCCGCTTTTATCTGTGTATTGATCAGTTCTAAAAAATTTCTCTGAAAAAATCCTGACATAACCGGTCCAGGACCTCTCTTTCCACCACCTAAATCGGAACTTTATCCAGATTATTTACCAGTAAGTATAAGCTCCAATACACCCGGTAGAAATCATTCTCTTTTATATACAATAAAGTCGGTCGGAAATGTCCGGCTTTTCTGTAATCGTCTTTTTTGAACCTGTAATAGACAAACGCTTTATTCCGCTCCTCACAATTCGCAATCAACATATCTTCGATTGACTGCAGTACATCATATATATCAGAAAAGTAATTATAATTTGTTTTTTTACTGACTGCATAAACCTGTATTCTATGTCCATTTGAATTTTCGATACCTCTCCGACTGTTCCTCAACGATACACATATTCTCCCGCTCTGTATTTTGGAGGAATCACCGGAATCTGTAAATAATTATTTCCACTTCGGTCATTACCCGGCACTGCTTTTTCCTGCAGCCAATGCCATATTTTAAGATTGTATCGCAGTCATCCTCTTTTAATTTTTTTTAACGCCTGTTCAAAAATATTCCGGAACAGTAATTATTCATAAAAACATAGAGAAATTTTTCAGAAAATAAAAAGAACAGGAATACCGGGTTCTCTCCGTATATTCCTGTTCCTATGTCTTAAAATATTTTTTAACCAGATTTCAATCTGACATTTTATATTTACTGATAAATTTTTAAAACTTTCTCCAGATCTTTCCTCCGGGGACGCTCCGGCGTTTCTCCGGCATTGTACCCCAGTGCGATCACGGCCACGATCTGCTGGCTTTCCGGAATCTCCAGTTTTTCCCGGATCTTGTCTGCATCCCGGATTCCCATGATTAGGGTATCCAGCCCCAGTTCCCGGGCCTTTAAAATCAGATAGGCATTCTGGAGTCCCAGGTCATATGCTCCCCACATATCGCCCAGTTCATTGTCTGGTATCTGCTCTCTGTTAAAACCGGAAATCTTTGTCTCAAAAGTCGTGATGATCAGTGCAGAGGCATTTTCACTGCTTTTCTGGTTGAATTCCGGCAGCGTCTCTGACATGAATTCCTTTATGCCAGATGGATCCTGCAATACATAATACCGTCCGGTCTGGGTATTTTTCCAGGATGGGGCTTCCTGTGCAAACCTGACCACTTCTTCAATAACTTCCTGCCCAATGGACTCGTCCGGCTTATAACTTCTGACACTGCGGCGTAACATAGCCACTTCATTTAATTCCATAATTGTCCTCCTTTTTACGCATCCTTAAATTCAAAGAATTTTGTATCCAGTTCCGGGTAAATCCTCTTCAGGGAAATATGGGCTCCCGTCCGGTTCAGGAAGCAATGACTGCTCTTCCCCACAGCCCGGACTTCACCTGTGGCCTTGTCGCTCATGACATATTCCAGTTCCATCCTGATACCGTCATACTTGAGAATTCTTGTCTCAATAACAACGGTTTCATCAAAATGGATCATGCTGCGGTAATCTATGCTGACAGAAAGAACCGGGCTGATGATTTCCATGGCCTCCATCTGCTTATAGCCCAGGCCTATCTGATTCATAAGATTCATTCTCGCCTCTTCCATCCACTTCATATAGTGGGTCTGATGAATGATTCCCATCTGATCTGTCTCATAATACTGGGTGCGATGCTCATAAGGCTGTATCTGCACCTTTTCCGGTTCTTGATTTAAACTCAGTTCCTGCTTTGGCATTGATCTGATCTCCTCTCCATTTAGTTCTGTATCTGTATTGTAACATATTCATCCCCATGTATGTCTGCATTTTTCATGGAAACGACACCTTTATTTTTCAGTCTGATTTTACCGCCCTGGCGGATACCTGCCGGAATTTTACATTTCACGGGGCCATACAGAGTCTGTACATAGGCCTCGCCTCCACGGACTGCGGTTTCATAGGGGACTGATATGGTGGTATAAATATCCATTCCCTTTCGCTGATATACGGAATTCCGGAGAATATGCACCTTAATAAAAAGATCTCCTCCCGGGCCGCCGTCCCATCCGGACTCTCCTTTTCCTTTCAGACGCACACTCTGTCCTTCATTGATGCCAGCCGGAATATGAACCTGTATTTTTTCTTCCCGGTCTCCTTTCAGGCGGATGATCTTATCGCATCCAAGAGCGGCTTCTTCCATGGTAAGATCCATTTCTGCGTGAAGATCCTGGCTGCCATAAGAAGCCGAAGCGGCGCCGGCTCCATAATTTCCCCGGCTTCCATAGGAAGTTCCGCCTCCCTGGCTTCTGTAATTCCAGGATGAACTTCCAAAACCGTGACCAAATCTGTCTCTGAATGTCCTGTTGCCGGAATGTCCTCCGAACCCGCTTCCAAAAAGTTCAGAGAAAAGATCGTCCATATTGATATCGTCCATATTTCCGGAGGTATAATGATATTCTCTGTACTGTCCGTTATTTCCAAACCCAGAGAAATAACTTCCCTGTCCAGATGGATTGCCTCCAGGATCACCAGTACCCATACCTCTGTCAAAGGCAGCCATTCCATACTGGTCATACAGCTTTTTCTTTTCCGGGTTTCCGAGAACATCATAGGCCTCCGTCACCTCTTTGAATTTCTGCTCTGCCTGCCGGTCACCCTGATTAGTATCCGGATGATATCTCTTTGCAAGCTTACGGTAAGCTTTTTTTATTTCCCTTTCATCAGCTGTTCTGCTGACGCCAAGAACATCGTAATAATCCTGTTTTGCCATCTGGATCACCTCCCATCATCCCTTTTTTTAAATGTTCAGCACGGAAAACAGTTTCCATGCTGAAAACGGGAATACCCGAATCCGGCATTCCAAATTCAAAGTATTCCCGTTCTTATTATTCAGCTGAAAGCTGGAAAATCATGATCAGCCTTCAATCGTAATATATTTATTTTCCTCCACTGCAGGTTTCGCCTCTTTCTTCGGTACAGAAATCTTTAAGATACCATTCTCGAACTTCGCTTTGATATCTGTCTGCTCAATACCATCGCCTACATAGAAGCGTCTGCTGCAGGTTCCGGCATATCTCTCACGGCGTATATATTTGCCGTTGGAATCCTTCTGATCATTGCTACTGTCAGATTTTGCAGTAATGGTCAGGTATCCGTTCTTCAGCTCAGCCTGGACATCCTCTTTCTTATATCCCGGAAGATCAATATCAATCTCATATCCGGTCTCTGTCTCTTTTACATCCGTTCTCATGATATGGGATGGAGCAACTGCAGGTCTGGGTTCTCTTCTGGACGGCCATCCAAAATCATCAAAAAACGTATCAAATAAATCTTCTCCAAAAATACTGGGCATCATCATAGGTCATTCCTCCATTCATTTCATCGGCTTACGCCGTTTTTATAAATTTTCTTATTTCAAGCTCCGGTACTTATTTCCTTTGCTCTATGTGTACTATAACACTTGTTTTAGCACTCGTCAAGCATGAGTGCTAATAATTCACAATTTGTTCACAGTTCCCGGTTCTGATGTTCCGATAATGACGCCGGACGTTTTCGAGGAAATAAGATTATTCCTTATAACGCCTTACTGATCCGTATAAAGTCGTCCAGAGCCTTTTGGGCTTTTCCGCTGTCAATCAGTTCCGCCGCCAGTTCAGTTCCCTCTTTTATACTGCCTGCCTTTCCGGCAATATACAGAGATGCGCCCGCATTCAGGAGAACCGCCGTCCGTTTCGGTCCACGGTCGCTGCCATTCAGAATATTTCTGGTAATCAGGGCGTTTTCCTCCGGCATGCCACCTGCCAGATCCTCCGGACGGCAGGATTCCAGCCCGAAATCCTCCGGACAGATATCATAAGTCCGGTAAGCTCCGTCCTCAAATTCGCAGACAAAAGTCGGACCGCAGGCGGAGATCTCATCCAGTTTTTCCCTGCCGAAAACAACCATTCCCTTTCTGACCCCCAGACTGTATAAAACCCTCGCCAGGGGCTCCACCAGAGAACTGTCATACACTCCCAGAAGCTGACGCTTCGGATGAACCGGATTCGTCAGGGGACCCAGGATATTAAATACAGTCCGGAAGCCCAGTTCTTTACGGATACTTCCCACATATTTCATGGATGTATGGTATTTCTGGGCGAAAAAGAAACAGAATCCCACCTGATCCAGCAGCTTCAGACACTGCTGCGGTTCCAGAGAAATATCTGCTCCCAGGGCTTCCAGACAGTCTGCCGTGCCGGATCTGGAGGAGGCCGCCCGGTTTCCGTGTTTGGACACCTTTATGCCTCCTGCCGCTGCCACAAATGCGGATGTGGTGGAAATATTAAAGCTCCCGGAGCCGTCGCCGCCGGTCCCTACAATTTCAAAGGTATCCATATCCCCGGCGTCCACCGCCAGGGCGTATTCCCGCATGGCGGCGGCGCAGCCTGCAATCTCCTCAATGGTTTCGGCTTTCGTGCTCTTGGTAGACAGGGCAGCCAGAAAGGCCGCATTCTGTGTGGGAGATGTTTCTCCGCTCATAATTTCATGCATAACCGTGTATGCCTCGTCATAGGTAAGATCCTGTTTATCGACAATTTTTATAATCGCTTCTTTAATCATATTATTTCCCGCTCCTTGTTTTTCATGCGGCTTTCCGGAAACTTTTCCCGCTCCCTTCTGCCGCCCCTTCTGAATCTGTTTACCGGAAGTCTCTCTTAAAACCGGATACATATTTTCTGGCTATATCCAGATTGTAACCGCAGGACTCCATTAATTTTATAAAATGAGATCCCACAATCGCTCCGTCGATGATATTTTTCATGGATTCCACATCTTCCGGACTGGTAATTCCGAATCCCATCATGACCGGAACCGGCGACTGATCCTTTACATTCCGCAGGTAAGAAAGGATTTCTTTATGGTATTCTCCGCTCTGGCCGGTCACCCCCATGGCTGAAACACAATATACAAATCCCCGCGCTCCATCCAGGATCTTTGGAATTCTTCCGGCAGAAACCGGAGCCACAAGCTGGATCAGAATCGTCTCATCCCGGTCTCCCAGCGCCTTCCGGAACGCCCCCTGCTCTTCCAGCGGAAGATCCGGGACAATCACTCCGTCCACGCCGGTCTGCGCGCACTTTTCCACGAAATTCCCGATGCCGTAATGCGCGATCGTATTATAGTACATCATAAATACAATAGGCATCCGGACGCCCTCCCTGCGAACCTTTTCCACCAGATCGAAGGTTTTCCGGAGGGTGGTTCCTTTTAAAATAGAACGGTAAGAAGCATCCTGGATCACGGGGCCGTCCGCCACCGGATCGGAGAAGGGAACTCCCAGCTCCAGAATATCCAGGCCCGCTTCCTCCAGGGCGAGAATCAGTTCCCCGCAGCGCTCCATATCTGGAAGTCCGGCGGTAATATAAGTAATAAATGCTTTTTCATTTTTTTCTTTTAATTCATTCAGTCGTTTTTCTATACGATTCATATTTTTTCTCCTGTCTGCCATTTTCCGTCATATCTTTTTAATTCAGGTATCCCTTTCCGGCCAGATAGTCGGAAATTGTGTTTACATCTTTGTCTCCTCTGCCGGACAGGCAGATAATCATGGACTGATCCGGAGTCATCTCCTTTGCTTTTTGAAAGGCATAGGCCATGGCGTGAGCGCTTTCAATGGCCGGAATAATGCCTTCCATCCGGGTCAGCTCCATGAGGGCGTCCATGGCTTCCTCATCCGTAACCGGCACGTATTCTGCACGTCCTGTATCGTGGAGATATGCATGCTCCGGTCCGACTCCGGGATAATCCAGTCCTGCGGAAATGGAATGCGCCAGCTGGATATTTCCGTCTTCATCCTGAAGCAGATAGGAACGGGTCCCGTGGAGGACGCCGGGAGTTCCCTTTGTCATGGACGCCGCATGTTCTTCTGTATCCACGCCTTTTCCGGCGGCTTCCACGCCGATCAGTTCCACGCCTTCTTCTTCAATAAAATCCGCAAACATGCCAATGGAATTAGATCCGCCGCCCACACAGGCCATGACCACATCCGGCAGACGCCCCTCCGCCTCATAATGCTGACGCTTTGCTTCCCGGCTGATGACTGACTGGAATTCCTTCACCATTTTAGGATAAGGATAGGGACCGATAGCGGAACCGATAATATAAAAGGTATCTTCCGCAGTTTTCGCCCAGGTACGGATTGCCTCGTTGGTGGCGTCTTTCAGCGTATTGCTTCCGGATTCCACAGATACCACCTTCGCGCCCAGCATCTCCATTCTCATAACATTCAGGGCCTGGCGCTTTACATCTTCCTTTCCCATATAAACAGTACACTCCATACCGAACAGGGCCGCTCCGGTGGCTGCCGCCACGCCATGCTGTCCGGCTCCGGTCTCGGCAATGATTTTTTTCTTTCCCATACGCTTCGCCAGCAGAATCTGGCCGATAACATTATTGATTTTGTGGGCGCCTGTATGATTAAGATCCTCCCGCTTCAGATAAATTTTTGTTCCGTATTTTTCGCTGAGACGCTCCGCGTAATAAAGAGGAGTCTCCCTTCCCACATACTGTTTCAGATAGTAATGATACTGCTTTAAAAATTCCGGATCATGTATCGCCTCCTCAAAGGCCCGGTCGATTTCTTCCAGACTGTTCATCAGGGATTCTGCTACATACTGTCCGCCGTATTCTCCATAATATGCTTTTTCGTTTCTCATTGTTTAACCTCTTTCTGTCTGATTTCTTACGATATCTATAAACTGGCGGATCAGACGGGGATCCTTGCCATTCTGATTTTCCACGCCGCTGCTGACGTCCACTGCGTCGGGGCGGAAAATCTCCATGCCTTTTCTGACGTTCTCCGCCGTCAGACCTCCCGCCAGAATAAATTTCCTGTCACCGAATGCCTTCCGGAACATTCTTCCGGAAACTGTATCTCCTGCCCCGGCATTCTCCCATCCGAAGGTTCTTCCGCTTCCCCAGGCGGCTCCGTCCGCCACATATCCTCTGACTGCGGGATGAATCACAATTTTTTCCAGATCCCCGGGGCCTGTAAAATTTACCGCCTGCCAGATTTCTGTATTTTTCAGTTCCAGCGCTTCCTCCGGAAGAATGCCGTGGATCTGTATAATATCAAATCCCATTCCGGCAATCTCCCTGAGGAGCGCTTTTTCCGGGCTGACACAGACCGCTGCAGACCGGATCGCCGGATCCAGAAGGGGAAGCAGCCGCTCCGCCTCACTGGGGCTGACATTTCTTCTGCTTCCCGGGTAAAACACAAACCCGGCGTAATCGGCTCCAGCTTCATTCACAGCCCGTACTTCCTCCGGCGCAGTCAGGCCGCATATTTTTACCTGAATCATAATGCTTTCCTCCGATTTTTATTTCTGTTCCGCTGACATCCTTTCCTTTTTTAACCGGAAAACTTCTTTCCAGTGTTTTGCCAGTTCCCGGGGATTCGCGGATTCCATAAAGGCTCTTCCGATCAGAAATGCATCCACATGGCACTCTGCCAGGAATTCCACGTCCCTGTCCTCCACAATACCGCTCTCCGCCACAAAGACCCGATCCTCCGGAACCATGACGGACAACTGCTTTGTGGTTTCCAGATGAATGGTAAAGTCCCGGAGATCCCGGTTGTTAACGCCCACAATTTTTGCCCCGCAGTTTAATGCGCGATCCATCTGCTCTTCATCATGAGCTTCAAACAGGGCGTTCAGCCCCAGCTCCTCTGTCAGCTGGTAAAAGTCCTTCAGCTGAACATCGTCCAGAATTCCAGTAATCAGAAGTATTGCATTGGCTCCGATGGCCTTTGCCTCATAAAACTGGTATTCATCAATCATAAAATCTTTCCGCAGAATGGGAAGGGGGGAAATTTCCCGGATTTCCTTCAGATAGTCCACATTTCCCAGAAAATAATCCTCCTCTGTCAGACAGGAAATACAGTCCACAGATGCATTGTATTCGTCAATCCGGTCTGTCAGATCTATCTTGCTGGAAATTTTCCCCAGGCTGGGAGACGCCTTTTTAAATTCCCCGATAATGGAAATTCCCGGCTTTTTCAGTCCAGCCATAAAGTCCGGGGCGGAACCTTCATAACTCTCCGCCAGACGCCGCATTTCCGGGAGTGAGATCCTGCTCTTATGCTCTTTTAATCTTATTTTCTTTTTCTCTACAATCTGATCCAGAATCATATGCTTACTCTCCTATATTTAAAAAGTTTTCCAGCATCCGTTTTCCATGCTCTGTATAGATGGATTCCGGATGAAACTGCATTCCGTAAACCGGATATGTTTTATGCCTCATTGCCATAATTTCGCCGTCCTCTGTTTCCGCCAGGATTTCCAGACAGTCCGGAAGCCCTTCCTTCCGGACCGCCAGAGAATGGTATCTGGCAACTTTCACGGGAGACGGGATTCCGGCGAAAATCCCGCATCCTGCGTGTTCAATAACGGATTGTTTTCCATGAAACAGCGTCTTTGCGTAGGAAACAGTTCCTCCCAACGCCTCCCCGATGCTCTGGTGCCCGAGGCAGATGCCCAGGATCGGTATTTTATCGTAAAATTCCCTTACTACATCCAGACAGATCCCGGCTTCCCGGGGGCTTTTCGGCCCCGGAGAGAGAACGATCTTTTCCGGCTTCTGTTCCCGGATTTCTTCCAGCGTGATCCGGTCATTCCGGACCACCTTTATATCTTCTGCGAATATCCCCATGAACTGATACAGGTTATAGGTAAAGGAATCATAATTATCAATCAGTAAAATCATAAGTTTTCCTCCGTTACAAGCGTTTTTGCCAGGGCCATAACTTTATTGCAGCACTCCTGGTATTCCTTTTCCGGAACAGAATCAGCCACAATCCCCGCTCCGGCCTGGAGATATACCCTGTTTCCCTTTTTGATCATGGTCCGGATCGTAATACAGAAATCCATATCTCCGGAAAAATCAATATATCCGGTGGCTCCGCCGTACAATCCCCTGCGAACCGTCTCAAGCTCATTAATAATCTCCATGGCCCGGATCTTGGGGGCGCCGCTTAAGGTTCCTGCCGGAAGAAAAGAAGCCACCAGATCCAGCGGATGATAAATTCCCTTTTTCCGTCCCTCCACCAGGGAAACAATGTGCATAACGTGAGAATAATATTGTACCTTCATAAACTCCGTTACCTTTACTGTGCCGGATTCGGAAATCCGTCCCATATCATTTCTGGCCAGATCCACCAGCATCACATGCTCAGCCCGTTCTTTTTCATCGGACAGAAGATCTTCCGTCAGCGCCAGATCTTCTTCTTTTGTTTTCCCGCGTTTCCGGGTTCCCGCGATAGGGCAGGTAAACACCCGCCGTCCCTGCTGTTTTACAATCATCTCCGGGGAGCTTCCGATCACCTCAAAATCACCGTAATTGTAATAATACAGATAAGGTGAGGGATTCAGTTCCCGCAGTTCTTTGTAAAGCGTAAATCCGTCCTGCCCTGTCTCAATGGTCCAGCGCTGGGAAAGTACAGTCTGGAAAATATGTCCCTCCCGGATATAATGCCGGATTTTTTCTACTTTTCTGCTGTATTCTTCAATGGTATCTGACTTTTTCACAATTCTTCCGTCCCGGATAAAATCCGGTTTTTTCCCTTTTTCCCCGCTTCTTGCTTTCCGGATCATATCTCCGGCGGTTTCCAGCGCCCGCCTCTTTCCCTCCGGGGAATCTTCCTCCAGAACAACCGCCGTCATGGTCTCCGCCACATGATCCACCACAATGAACCGGGTCATCAGCATCATCTGAATGGTTTCTATGCCGGTTTCCTCCGGGTTGTCGTCGGGAAGCTTTTCTGTATACCGGACATAATCATATCCCAGATTTCCCACCAGGCCGCCGGAAAAGGAAAGCTCCTCGTTTTCCTTATGAATCTCAAATTCATCATAATAGGCCTTCAGCAGTTCATGGGGATTTCCTCTCCGCGCTTCGCGGGATCCATCAGCCCTGGTAATAACCAGGCTGTTTCCCTCTGATGTGATGATTTCTTCCGGATCAGCGCCGAAAAAAGTAAACATATCATAATTTTTGTCGTAGCTTTCCAGCAGAAATCCTTTCTTCTGTCCCACCAGATTTTCATACATGTCAATCGGTACTTCATCCACAATACTGACGGTTTTTTTGTAGACTTTTAAAATACGCTTCATATAACTTCCTTTCTGAGATTTTGTACCAGGCGGAAAACGGAGCGTTTTGATCTTAATCTTACAGGAAACGAAATTCCCGTAAGATCAAAAAATCCCCGGCTGTGAATAAATCACAGCCAGGGACGAATGATCGTGGTGCCACCCTTGTTCGCTGTTCTCTGACAAAAGGATCAGAAAAACAGCCTCAATCCGATACGGAATCTCTTCGATATCTTTCCCCTGTAACGTGAGGACACGGCAACCGCTAATGGGAAACTCCTTTCGCGGATGCATCTCGCAAACCCATTCCTTCTAAACTTACCCGCCGGAATTCCACCATCTCCGGCTCTCTGGGGAGCAGTCCTTAAAAGTACTCTTCTTGCTCATTGACGTTAAGATTTGAATTTTTTATATTCTAGCACGTTACCATACTGATGTCAACAAAATATTTTTTCTCTTTTTCATGACGGAACACAATTTTTTCAGAATCTGGTGTTATACTGTTTCACAAAATAGGATTTTTCCGCCATACAGACAGACTACAGGCGAAAATTTTCATAACAAGAACGAAAGGAACTGATTACAAATGGGAAAGATTATCGGTATTGATCTGGGAACCACCAATAGCTGCGTGGCCGTAATGGAAGGCGGGCAGCCTACGATCATCATAAATTCAGAGGGAAGCCGTACCACTCCTTCTGTGGTTGCTTTTACAAAAAATGGGGAACGTCTGATCGGCGATGCTGCCAAACGCCAGGCTGTTACCAACGCAGACCGCACCATTACTTCTATCAAGCGCGATATGGGAACAGACCGCACTATCAGAATCGATGGAAAGAAGTATTCTCCCCAGGAAATTTCTTCCATGATTCTCCAGAAACTGAAAAAAGACGCGGAAAACCATCTGGGCGAACCTGTAACGGAAGCCGTTATCACGGTCCCCGCCTATTTCAGCGATGCCCAGAGAAAGGCCACAAAAGATGCCGGAAAGATTGCCGGACTGAATGTAAAGCGTATTATCAATGAACCCACCGCGGCTGCCCTGGCTTATGGCCTGGACAATGCCTCTCCCCAGAAAATTCTTGTCTATGATCTGGGCGGAGGGACTTTCGATGTCTCCGTCATTGAGATCAGCGAGGGAATGATCGAGGTTCTGGCTACCGCCGGCGACAACCGTCTGGGCGGGGATGATTATGATCAGAGAATCTGTGATTATCTGATCCGTGAATTCCAGAAGGAACAGGGCGTCAATCTGTCAAAGGATCTGGTAGCCATGAAGCGTCTGAAGGAAGAGGCGGAAAAAGCCAAAATCGCGCTTTCTACCTCCACTTCCACCAACATTAATCTGCCTTATATTACCACGACCCGCTCCGGCCCGGTGCATCTGGATATTACGCTGACCCGTTCCAGGTTTGAAGAACTGACCTTTGACCTGACGGAGCGGACTGCAGAGCCGGTCCGCATGGCGCTCTCCGACGCAGGCATTTCCGCCTCCCAGCTCGGAAAAGTGCTTCTGGTCGGCGGCTCCACCCGGATTCCTTCTGTGCAGAACAAAGTGCGGGAGCTGACCGGGCAGGAGCCCAGCAAGAACCTGAACCCGGATGAGTGCGTTGCCCTGGGAGCGGCCATCCAGGGCGGAAAACTGGCCGGCGACAGCAACCTGAACGAAATACTGCTGATGGATGTCACTCCTCTGTCACTTTCCATTGAGACGGTGGGCGGTATTGCCACCGTTCTGATTCCACGGAACACGACAATTCCTACCCGGCACAGCCAGGTATTTTCCACGGCAGCCAATTTCCAGACTTCCGTGGATATCAAAGTGCTTCAGGGAGAACGTCAGTTTGCCAAGGATAACAAGCTGCTGGGGAAATTCCGGCTGAACGGTATCCGTCGCGCCATGGCCGGCGTTCCGCAGATTGAAGTCACTTTTGATATTGACGCCAACGGCATCGTCAATGTATCCGCCAAAGATCTCGGAACCGGGAAACACCAGCAGATTACCATCACTTCCGGAACCAGCATGTCGGACGCGGAAGTAGACCGCGCTGTGGAAGAAGCGGCCAGGTATGAGACTACCGACAGCCAGAGGAAAGCCAGCTTTGATCTTTACAATGAAGCCGAACATCTGCTCCGTGTAACGGAATCCTCACTGATGCGGAACAAAAAGAAAATTGACAAACCAACCCAGTCCATGATAAAAGCAGATCTGAATGATCTGAAACGGGCCATGAAACGGGTAAAGCCCGCCGATATGACTCCCATGCAGAAAGAAGAAATCAGTTCCGCCAAAACAAAACTGGAAAATTCCTCAAAATTTGTCACCGATCTGGATAATTAACAGATTCTTTTACTCTGTGATCGGGATCACATCCGACAGCTCCGGAAAGGATTCCGGAAGCCGGATGCTGGTCTCGATTTTTTCCTGTATAGTTCCGGCAGTTACGCCCTTATAGTTCCAGTCTGTCTGCCATAAAAAAATAAAAACAAGAAATAGAAGGACAGAAAAAGCCAGACGCAGCTTAAAGAAGCCTCCAGGTCTTCTCTCCTCCGTCTGGTTTTCTTCATAATCATATCTCCGGTATCTGATCCGGCTGCCGGAATCTTCAACATTATTTTCGTCAAAACTCTGCCGGACCTGCTCAATATACTGTTTTCTGTTTTCTATCTGCTCCCGATCCACAGCATCTTCCCCCTTCTGTCGGTATTCGCAAATCAATTGCGAAATCCAGCTCTGGTATATCTTATGAATCAGATGCTGATTTAGAATCCCTTTTCAGAAATATGCTTTATCTATCTGAGCGAAAGCTCTTCCAGAACTTCCTTCAGTGAAATGTCCCGTTCCGCCATCAGAACCATCAGGTAATACAGAAAATCTGCAATTTCATACTTTACATCTTCATTATCGGAATTCTTGGAAGCAATTACAATTTCAGTTGACTCCTCCCCGATTTTCTTGAGGATTTTATCGATTCCTTTTTCAAACAGATAGTTGGTATAAGATCCCTTTTTCGGATGTTCCTTTCTGTCTTTTATCACGCTATACTGCCGCTCCAGGATTTCCAGCAGGTTCCGGTCCGCAAAATCCTCTTCCACCAGTTCCGTAAAGAAGCAGCTTCTGTTTCCGGTATGGCAGGCCGCTCCGACCTGGGAAACTTTTGCGAGAATCGTATCATTATCACAGTCAATCGTCAGAGATTTCACGTACTGGAAATGCCCGGAAGTCATCCCCTTGATCCAGAGTTCCTGACGGCTCCTGCTGTAATAGGTCATTTTTCCGAGAGCAAGGGTCGTATAGTAAGCTTCCTCGTTCATATAAGCCAGCATCAGAACTTCATTTGTTTTATAATCCTGGACAATCACCGGAATCAGCCCGTCTGAATTCAATTTAAAACTGCTCCATTCCATCGATGAAGTCAGATGATCTGCAGAAATCCCCCGGGATTTCAGATAGCTTTTCAGCTCAGGAACTTTCTCTGGTTCTTCCACAAAGGACAGACAGCTGATTCCCTGGATATTTTCATCTGATTTCAATGTGTCGCAGATTTTTTCGGGGGACATATTTTCCATGAGGATCGTATAAGGAATATCTGTAACATTTGACATGGTTCCCGCCAGCTTTTCATCCAGAACAATCAGTTCACTGATATGGTGCTCTACATCATCCTTCTGCTTAAAAAAAACATTTACATTAAAAACAGACAGCGCCAGCCGTTCTTTTCCGAACCGCTGCGCTCCATCTCGCGCCAGTTCCTTTGTTCTGGACTTCAGGGCGTTCAGAATTACTTTTTTGCATCCGGCATAAAGAATTTTTCTGATGTCCTCATGATAATTAATATTTCCGCCCACATACACAGGTATTTCGGAAATATCAGTCACCTGCTTTATGGTGTGAAGATTCTTCTCATGTTCCGCGTCACTATCGGAAAGATCGAAAAGAATAATCTTATCCAGTCCGTTATCATGGAAGGAACGGATGGTAGTTTCGGGATCGCCGAAGGGCGTATGATCCCGGAATCCTTTTACCAGGGTTCCGTCCTTCAGAAAAACAATCGCCGCAATATCTTTTGGTGTGTATTTCATATTTACAAACTGCCTTTCGTTGATAACACATCCGTAATCCGCGGATCATAGGACACTGCCTCGTCCAACGCCTTACCGAATGCTTTAAACAGCGCTTCCGCCATATGATGATTGTTTCCGCCCGACAGAATCTTTAGATGGAAATTCATTCCGGCCGTATAGGAGACAGCATAGAAAAACTCACGCACCATCTCCGTATCCATATCACCGATTTTTTCTGTAGTAAATTCTGCATCCATGACAAAATACGGCCTCCCGGATAAATCGATGGCACAGAGAGCCAGGGTCTCATCCATGGGAAGAATGATACTGCCGAATCTGCGGATTCCCTTTTTGTCTCCCAGAGCTTTCCTGATCGCTGTCCCCAGTACAATTCCGGTATCTTCTATGGTATGATGGCAGTCTACTTCCAGGTCTCCCTTTATTTTCAGATCCAGATCAAAAAAGCCATGTCTTGCAAATCCGGAAAGCATATGATCAAAAAATCCAACGCCCGTACTGATCTTCTGTTTTCCGCTTCCATCCAGGTTGATGGTCAGTTCAATCTCTGTCTCATTTGTCGTTCTGTTTACAGAAGCAGATCTGTTTTCTTTCATCTTCTTTCCCCCTTTTTCCGGGTATGATAATAATAATTTCCACTCTCTGACGCGCTTACTGCGTCAGAGGAGCAGATCTGGAAATTCACTTCAAAACGTCTTCCTCAAAGCGGACCAGAACAGAATTTGCATGGGCCGTAAGCTGCTCACAGCGGGCAAACTTCACAATGTCCGGATATACCTCCTTAAGAGCTTCCCTGGAATATGAGATAATACTGGATTTCTTAATAAAATCATCCACCGACAGGGGTGAGAAAAACCTTGCGGTTCCATTGGTTGGAAGCACATGGTTCGGCCCCGCGAAATAATCTCCCAGAGGCTCGCTGGAATATTCCCCGATAAAAATAGCCCCCGCATTCTTAATCTTTGTCATCACATCAAAGGCATTTGCCGTCACGATTTCCATATGCTCTGAAGCAATCTCATTGGCTGCCTCGATAGCTGTATCCAGATCCGGCGCGATCAGGATATATCCATAATTTTCCAGAGACTTCTCTATAATCTCTTTTCTGGAAAGATTTTCCACAAACCTGTCCACTTCCTCAGATACCTTTTCCGCCAATTCCTCACTGGTGGTAATCAGAATTGCCGAAGCCAGTTCATCATGCTCCGCCTGGGACAAAAGGTCTGCCGCCACATACCGCGGATTGGCTGTCCCGTCGGCAAGAACAAGAATTTCACTGGGACCTGCAACGGAATCAATACTGACATATCCGAAAACAGCTTTTTTGGCAAGAGCCACATATATATTTCCGGGACCTACAATCTTATCTACTTTTGGAATGCTCTCTGTACCGAAAGCCATGGCCGCAATTGCCTGGGCGCCGCCTGCTTTAAAAATTTTATCGGCTCCGGCCTCGTTCGCCGCCACCAGCGTTGCGGGATTGACAATACCCTCCCGGTTGCAGGGGGTTGTCATAATCACTGTCTCCACACCGGCGACCTTCGCGGGAATTATATTCATCAGAACAGAAGATGGATACGCCGCCTTGCCGCCGGGAACATAAACGCCGGCCCGGGCAATCGGAGTTACCTTCTGCCCCAGTATAGTTCCGGGAACTGTACTGTCAAACCAGCTGTACTGCTTCTGTTTTTCATGATAAATACGGATATTCTCCTTTGATTTGCGGATCACATCCAGAAGTTCCGGCTGTACCTGCTCATACGCACAGGCGATCTCAGCCTCTGTCACCTGCACATTTGTTCCATCCAGGCGCGCCCCGTCAAACTTCTCCGCATATTCAAAAACCGCCTTATCGCGATTTTCCCGTACATTGGCAATAATCTCATTCACACTGCTTTCGTACTGCGTATAATAATTGGGGCTTCTTTTCAGAAGATCCGTCAGGATCCTGCTGATTGTTTCTCTGGTTAATTTTAACGTACGCATACTTTTCCTCGACCTTCCTCATTTTCATGAACAAAAATACCAGACAGCAGAATGATACCGCTTTCTGCTCTGATATCATTATAAAACTTCAATGACAGCATTTCAATGCTTACAGACCTGATCTGCCCGAAATGACAGTTCTGAGATCTGTAATCAGTCTGGAAATTCTCTCCTGCTCCAGCTTCATGCTCACAGGATTTACCACCATGCGGGCCGACAGGGGACACACCTCTTCCAGAACCACCAGTCCGTTTTCCCTGAGGGTTGAACCGGTCTCTACAATATCTACAATTACATCGGCCAGTCCTACAATAGGCGCCAGCTCAATGGATCCATTCAGCCTGATAATTTCCACAGTCTGATGCTTTTTATTGTAAAAGTAGTCCCTGGCAATTTTCGGATACTTGGTTGCCACACGGATCTGCTCATGATGACGCAGAAGCCCGGCCGCAGACTCCAGCCCGCAGACACACATCCTGCAGACCCCGAATCCCAGATCAAGAACTTCATAAATATTCCGTCCTTCCTCCAGGATAGTATCTCTTCCCACAATTCCGATATCTGCGGCGCCATACTCTACATAAGTAGGAACATCCGGTCCTTTTGCCAGAAAAAAACGGAACTTCAGGTCTTCGTTTACGAAAATCAGCTTCCTGGTATCCTTATCCTTCATCTCCTCGCAGGTAATCCCGATCTGCTCAAAAAGCCTTAAAGCAGACTTTGCCAGCCGTCCTTTTCCAAGCGCAAATGTTAAATATCTCATATGTCTGTCCTGTTCTCTTTCTTAAATATAGTACACCAGATCCTGAACATGAAACTGCTCCGCATATCTGCGGTAAACCTCCTTCGTATTTTTCTCTGTCAGAGGCATCATTTCCACATTTTCTCCCTGCTGTCGGAGCACCATGGCGTCCTGAATGGCTTCCCTGCACCTTTTTTCCGTATAGATAAACCATTTTGTACGGTTTTCAAAAGGAATTCTGATATTCTGACGCCGGAGAGCGCTCATCAGCTGGTCAATGACAATAGCAAAACCGATAGCCGGAGCAGACTTTCCAAAAGACTGCAGCAGATGGTCATAACGTCCGCCTTTCACAACCGCCTCGCCGCTTCCGAAGGTATAACCGGAAAAAATCACGCCGGTATAGTAATTCAGCCTGGAAACCATTGCCATCTCATAGGAGACATACTGCTCCACTCCGTAGGCACAGAGCAGATCTTCCAGCTGCTCCAGTCTCTCCAGGGAATTGTAAATCTTCGGGTAAGCCTCTGCCCGTTTCTTCGCCTCAATAATCTTTTCCCTGGTCAGCATGACATCCTTGAGAAGTCCGAAGAGATAATTCAGATCCTCATTGAGACCGCAATGAATAATCATATCTTCCACGCCATAAAAATTCCGGTTCAGGAGAAGCTCGCGGATCTGTCTTTCTGTTTCCTCTCCCAGATCTGCCGCCTCAAAAAGACCCTTCAGAAAATCAACATGTCCCACGCTGATCTGGAACTCCTTTAATCCGGCGCCCAGAAGAAGCTGTATCGTCAGGGTAATCATCTCAGCATCCGCTCCCACAGAGCCATCTCCGATCAGCTCCGCTCCAGACTGGGTTGTCTCTTTCAACAGTCCCTGATAACTGCTGTTATTGATAAATGTATTCCCCGTATAACAAAAACGGATCGGGATGTCATCCTCCATAAAATATTTGGAAGCACACCGGGCAATAGAGGGCGTAATGTCCGGCCGGAGCACAAGCGTATTGCCTTCCCTGTCAAAAAACTTATATAAATCTTTTGATGGCGTCGTACCAATCTCCTTACCAAATATATCAAAAAACTCAAAAGCAGGAGTCTGGATGGGATGAAAGCCGTACAATTTTAAAATCTGATGGAGCCTGTCCTCCAGAATATGCTTTTTCTCACACTCATCGCCATAAATATCCCGGACTCCATCCGGTGTGTGTAATAACTGATTCAAAAGAAAATCCTCCCCTTATGGTTTGTTGTCCATCTGCCTGTTTCTGCTGCAGTGGAAACACTTATTTTTACTTTTCACTTTAACATGCTACCATGCTATCACACAAAATCTCTGTTATTATATGGGAATTCCATTCAAATGTCAATCCCTGTCATCAAGGTCTCTCTGTATAAGTTCCAGATAGGGAACAAGAAGCCCCCCATGGCCGGTGAAAAAATAATTCTGATCCAGTTCCTCCAGCCGGAGGCTCTTCCTGCCGCCGTTTTCCTGGCGGTTCCAGAATTGTTTCAGACTCCGGAAAGTAAGATAGTAGAAACAATCCCGGCGCGTATAAAAAATAATCAGAAAGGCGACGCCTCCCTGGGCTTCAAAATCTTCCATGAACCGGATCTGGTGTTCATGGACATTATGCAGGGGAAAAGTATCTGTATGACACTCTTTCGCGTCAAAACAGACGGGAATTCCCTGGACAGCCCCGATATAATCCACCGTACTCTTCTGATCAAAATAAGCAAGAGTAATATGTCTGCTTTCTTTATCTATACGGATGGGCGTAATCGGCGTGGGAACCTTCTGAATCAGCGCCAGACCATTTTCCTGATACTTTTCATTCGTACGATTAATAAATTCCTCCAGAGTAGAGCCCCGGAGACCTCTTGAATTCCATGTGGGCATAACTTTTTCCTTTTGATTTTATAAAATTCCCCGGTTTGCTGTATCTCCGGACTCATAGTAAAAAATCCTCTCCTGCAGACAGGTAAATTTCCCATCTTTCAGTTCAATTTTATTAATACTGCAGTTGGGCTGGCTGGTATTCCAGAAATCATCAAGAGCTGTTCCTTTGATAAGGGCCAGAAAAGCCCGGATCACAGTTCCGTGGCAGAGCACAAGCACACGGTCCATTCCCTCTTCCTGCTCCAGCGGCCGCAGCACTTCCTCCAGGAAACTGCGGATCCGTCCGAACAGATGATCGTATGACTCTCCGGTGGGATCCGGAATATATTTCGAAGGCTTTGAGAAACAGCGGACAATGTTTTCATCTGTCTCCTTCAGTTTCTTCAGAAGCTGTCCTTCATATTTTCCAAAACACATTTCCCGCAGTCTCTCATCCACAAAAAAAGACGGCTTCCCGGCTTCGGGATTTATCGCCTTTTTCTCCACAATTCTGGCAGTCTCCATGGCTCTGGATAAAGGACTGGTGTAAATCCGGTCAAAAAGAATACCATCCCGGAGGAATCCGTCTCCCGAAAGCTCCGCCAGCTCTTTCCCCTCATCGGTCAGATCAATATCGGAACTGCCCTGGATCTTTCCCGCCTTATTCCAGGCTGTCTCTCCATGGCGCATAATATATATGTACATAACCTCTCATCCTTTCTGTGAAAACTTCCCGGATCCTGACTGCTCCAGCCACGCTTCCGCTTTCCGGAAGGCTTCGGGTTCTTCTGTCTCTATCACTTTTCCATCGGGGAATTCCATCCGGCAGGCGCAGAGAAGCTGGCCCCGGATACCGGTATCACGGTACAGCTTCCGGTTGATCTGCCGGTCACCGTATTTCTCATCTCCCAGAACCGAATATCCCGTTGAGGCAAGATGAGCCCGGATCTGATGGGAACGCCCGGTAATCAGATGAACCTCCAGGA
>CAYLWI010000009.1:30959-41706 GCA_964387345.1 uncultured Eubacterium sp.
GCAAGATGAGCCCGGATCTGATGGGAACGCCCGGTAATCAGATGAACCTCCAGGAGAGTTCCATTTCCGAAATGAGCAACCGGACGGTAGGAGGTTTCTATATAATCCCCGCCGCCGTCCGTCCGTATTTCCACCCGGTTCGTCTTATGGTTTTTCACCAGGCGTCCCGTCAGATGCTCCGGCTGCGTCACAATACCGGACACAAGGGTACGGTAAAACTTTTTCATGGACCGGTCCTGCAGCATTCTTCCCATCTCCTGGAGACCATGAATGGTTTTCCCGGCAATCAGCAGGCCGGATGTATTCCTGTCCAGACGGTTGCAGATGGACGGCCGGAAGGTTCTGAGATCATTTTCTGTGATCTTTCCGCTGTCCATAAGATAGTCGATGATGAGATCATTGGCTGAATAATCCTCCTGTCCGGCTTTCTGGGAAAGCATCCCCGCAGGCTTGTCAATCACCAGAATATCTTTATCTTCATAGACAATCCGGATCGGCGGCGCTTTCCGCTTCCCTCCTCTTTCCGGGGCAGATCCCTTTTTTCCTTCTGATGGAAAGGCTGAGGCAAATCTGGCAAAAGTATCATCCGACAGATAGATCCTGATCTCATCCCTGTCCTTCAGAATCTCCTGTCCGGAAGCTTTTTTCCCATTTAATACAATATTTTTCTTCCGGAGCATTTTATAAACAAAGCTTCCTGGCGCCCGGTCCAGCACTTTGAACAGATACTTGTTCATCCTCTGTCCGGCCTCTTTTTCTGATATTATAAATTCTTTCATTTTTTCATCATATCATAATCATTTTATCCGGTAAAGCAGCCAGTTTCATCCCTTCTTCTTTTTGTGTATGTTCCGGATCGTCTTTTTCTTCTTCGGCTTTCCGGAACGGCCGCCCTGCTTCCCGGCTGCATCATGAACAGACGCCGGCTTCTGCTTCTGATCACTGCGGCTTCCCTTTTTGGGACGGATCAGGCATTCCGGGCCGTATCCGATCAGATCTGTCCGGCGGACCAGATGAAGGGCCTCATAAACCAGATCATAATTTTTCGGATTCCGGTACTGGATCAGAGCGCGCTGCATGGCCTTTTCATGGGGATTATTCGTTACATAAACCTCTTTCATCGTCCGGGGATCCAGCCCTGTATAGTACATACAGGTGGAGATTGTGGACGGGGTGGGATAAAAATCCTGCACCTGTTCCGGCATATAGCCCAGATCCCGCAGATACTCAGCCAGTTCCACCGCTTCCTTCAGTGTGGAACCGGGGTGGGAGGACATCAGATAGGGAACCAGATATTGTTTCTTTCCCAGTTTTTCATTTATCTTTTTATATTCCTCCCGGAACCGGTTATATACCGCTACAGGAGGCTTTCCCATCAGTTTCAGCACCGGATCAGAGATATGTTCCGGGGCTACCTTCAGTTGCCCGCTGACATGATATTCGCACAGTTCCCGGAAAAATGTCTTATCTTTATCACAGAGCAGATAGTCAAAACGGATGCCGGAGCGGATAAAAACCTTTTTCACATTGGGAAGCGCCCGCAGTTTTCTCAACAGTTCCAGATAATCAGAATGATCTGCTTTCAGATTAGGGCAGGGAGCGGGAAACAGGCACTGACGGCTGGTACAGACTCCCTTCGTGAACTGTTTTTCACAGGATGGATGCCGGAAATTGGCCGTAGGACCGCCCACATCATGAATATATCCCTTGAAATCCGGCTCCCAGACCATCTGGGAAGCCTCCTGCAGAATTGATTCGTGGCTTCTGGTCTGAATGATCCTTCCCTGGTGGAAAGTCAGCGCGCAGAAGCTGCAGCCGCCGAAGCATCCCCGGTTGCTGACCAGGCTGAAACGAACCTCTTCTATGGCCGGAACCCCTCCTGCTTCTGCATAAGAAGGATGCCAGGTCCGCATATAGGGAAGGGAATACACATAATCCATCTCACTTGTAGTCAGGGGCTTTGACGGCGGATTCTGTACCACAAAACACTTGTTTGGATAAGGCTCGATCAGACGTTTTGCCGTAAAAGCATCTGTATTGCAGTACTGCGTATAAAAACTCCTGGCATAGGCCTCTTTGCTGTTTTTTATTTCATCAAAGGAAGGGAGCACCAGGGCGTCATAAACATCCTCCGGATGTTTTGTCTTATAGACTGTGCCGTCAATGTAGGTCAGATCCCCGATATCAATACCGCTTTTCAGCCCCTCCGCCATCTCCACTATACTCCGCTCTCCCATGCCGTAGAGCAGCAGATCCGCGCCGGAATCCAGAAGCACCGACCGTTTTACCCGGTTGGACCAGTAATCATAGTGACCCAGGCGGCGCAGACTGGCCTCCAGTCCTCCGATTACCAGGGGAGTATGTTTATAAGTTCTCCGGATCAGATTACAGTAGACAACTGTGGCGTAATCCGGGCGTTTTCCCATCACGCCGCCGGGAGTAAACGCATCTGTCTGGCGTCGTTTCTTTGAAACAGAATAATGATTTACCATGGAATCCATATTTCCGGCAGTCACAATGAACGCCAGCTTCGGTTCTCCCAGAATCGTGACGCTCTCCGGATCCTTCCAGTCCGGCTGGGAAATAATTCCCACGGAAAAACCGCCGGCCTCCAGAACCCGGCTGATGATAGCATGTCCGAAAGACGGATGATCTACATAGGCGTCACCAATCACATATACAAAGTCAAACTGACTGATTCCCCTTGCGGCCATATCCGCAGGACTGACAGGCAAAAACTCTCTCATTTTATTTCTCCATCATATCAGTAAAACCGGTAATAAAATAATCCGCAAGGCGTTTCTTTTCTTCCCGCAGTTCCGCGGAATA
Organism: uncultured Eubacterium sp.; assembly: GCA_964387345.1. Classification (GTDB taxonomy): domain Bacteria; phylum Bacillota; class Clostridia; order Lachnospirales; family Lachnospiraceae; genus Eubacterium_I. Next base: position 33,789 of record CAYLWI010000009.1, read on the forward strand.
GGGATCCTCCACCGCACAGGTAATCATTCCGGCATTTTTCCCTGCAAGAATCCCCATGGGAAGATCCTCAAAAACAAGACAGCCTGCCGGAGCAGTTTCCAGCTTCCGGGCTGTGGTCAGATATACATCCGGCGCAGGCTTTCCCCTGTTTACATCGCAGGCCGTTGTTACGGCGTCGATCATATGCTCCAATCCTCTGGCTTTCAGGAAAACATCTACCAGAAGACTGGAATTGCTGGTGGCGATTCCAGTCCGGATCCCGTTCTGTTTTAAAATATCCAGAAATTCCAGGGCGCCCGGCTTCAACGGCGTTTTTGACCTGTACTTTTCAATAGCCATCCGGTTCCAGATCTCCTTCACTTCCTCCACAGTCTCCGCCATCTGATAAGTTCTCACAAAATACTCCGCGGTTTCCGTAAAGCTCATTCCCTCAATCTCTTTATGTAAATCCGCCGGGAATTCCATTCCTCTGTTCCGGAAGAAATCCCGATCAATTTCTTCCCAGACCCACATGGAATCCACCAGCGTACCATCCATATCAAAAATAACTGCATCAAACTGATTTAAAATTTTATCCAATTCAGGTTTCATTATCTTTCTTTCCGCAATCCGCTTTTAACAGGCTGATCTCTGTTTCTCTTAAAGGTCTGCATTCTCCCGGCTGAAGAGCCTCATCCAGAATCAGAGTCCCCATCCGCAGCCGTTTTAAATAGATCACTTCCATGCCGGCCGCATGGAACATGCGCTTAATCTGGTGAAACTTTCCCTCTGTGATCGTTACCAGAACCTCAGAAACTTTCTCTGTTTCCCCGATAGTAAGGATTTCCAGTTTCGCCGGAGCCGTGGGCTTTTTCTCCCCGATCTCCAGTCCTGTTTTAAACTGCCGTATGGTCTGCTCCGTTACTCTCCCGGATACACGCGCAAAATACTCTTTTTCCACATGCTTCCCCGGCGCCAGCAGCGCATGGTTCAGAGCTCCGTCATCTGTAATCAGAAGCAGCCCTTCGGTATCTTTATCCAGCCGTCCTGCCGGGGACAGATTCCGGTGCCGGTCCGGCGGAAGATAATCCATCACCGTCCGGTTCCGCCTGTCCTCCGTTGCTGTCACACAACCCGCCGGCTTGTTCAGCATCCAGTACTGATATTCTTCATAATTCACTGGTTTTCCGTCTACAAAAAGCTGATCCCTTTCCGGATCGAAACGGACAGCGCCATTTCTTACAATTTCATCATTAATCTGCACCCGGCCTGCCGCGAACATTTTCCTGCTTTCCGACCGGGTTGCAATCTGAAGCTGTGATAATACTTTATCAATACGAAGCTGCATCTTTCTTTTCCTTCTATAACTTTCTGTTATTCCGGCAGACTGTAGTCAGCCAGGATATAGTATTCTTTCAGAGAATCCAGAAAAGGATACGGGTTGATCGCCTGATCCTCACCGTTCTCATCCGGAACATAGATACCAAGATGCAGGTGAACCACAAACTGCCCTGTTGTTCCCTCTTCCCCGTATCCGCTGTCTCCAGCAAATCCCAGAAACTGTCCTGCTGAAACCTCACTTCCTTCCTGCAGATCTTCAGCATAAGACTCCATATGGGCGTAATAGTAATAAACTCCGCCAGAACTGCGGATTCCAATCCGGTAACCGCCCAGTTCCAGCCATCCCATCTGTTCTACGGTTCCGTCCGTCATGGAAATCACCGGATAAACGCCCCGCCGGTTTTCTGAAGTAATAATATCACAGCCTTCATGCTGCCTTTCTCCTCCAAAAGAACGGTCAGCCTGCCAGGAATCCACAAAATCAAAAGAAAAATCTTCCTCTGAACTCCCGGCAACAGGAAAATACTGCAATTCCTCCCGGATATACGCATATTCCCACCGGGCAGTTCCTTCCTGCTCTGTTCCATTCTGTTCAGACTGACGGATCAGAATACAGTCAATTGTTACCACAACTGCCAGGCTGATCAGATAAAACCGATATATTCCCCACTTCTTTTTCATATAATTTCCATAAAGATTGAATCAATTTATTTTATGAGCAATATAATTCGATATGAAAAAGAAAACTCTAGCCCTGTGCCTTACAATACTTGTGCTGTACTGTCTGTTGTTTCCCCGGCAGATGGCACAGTCCGTTTCGGAAGGGCTGGCTCTCTGGTACCGCTCCATCCTGCCAACCCTTCTGCCATTTTGTATTTTTTCCAATATAATTATTCAGTCCGGAATTTATGACCGTATATTTGAAAAGCTGTTTCCTGTGATCCGGTATATCTATCCTGTGCGTCCTCCGCTGATTTATCCTCTCATTGCAGGATTTCTGTTTGGCTTTCCTCTGGGGAGCAAGATCTGTTCTGATCTTTACAAAGCAGGTAAGATTTCCACAGAGGAGGCTGAAACCATCTGTTGTATCAGCAATAATTTTGGTCCGGCTTTTCTCTGCAATTATATGGTGTCCGGAATATTCGGCAACAAAATCCCTCCTGGCATTCTGCTTTCAGCCTGTTATCTTCCTCCTCTTCTGATTGGCAGAATACAGATTGCCCGGATGAAAGATTACAGACAATTTACAACAACTCCGGTATTTTCTGTCTGCCAGAATAGAAAAACGACATCCAGATCTCAAATGAACATGAAAATCATAGATGCCGGAATTATGAATGGCTTCACAACCATGATCAGACTGGCAGGGTATATCCTGCTGGCTTCTCTGCTGGCCGGTATTTTAAAAACACTTCCATGGAAGAATGATCTGATTCCCTGTATCTGTGTCGGCGCCATGGAAATCACAAGCGGCCTTCAGCTGATCCCGGGTCTGCAGGGTGGACTCCTTCCTTCAGCAGCTCTGGCTGTAGGAATCGTAAACTTCGGCGGCATCAGCGGACTGATGCAGACCTGCGGAATGATGAAGTCCATTGGAATCCATATCCGGAATTATATAATATTCAGACTGCTCTGCAGTCTGACAGGAATCCTGCTGCTGTTTATCCTCTTTCTCCTCTGACACCGCAAAATCAGATCAGATCAATTTCATCTGGTTTCTTTTCAGACGCCGGATCCGCGGATGTATCATCATCGTCATCAGAATCTTCTGTATTTTCAGAAGGTGTCAGTTCATTTCTGTTAGCCTTCACAATATCATAGCAATTCTGAAGGGAAGACAGAAGCCCGTCATATTTGGCCCTGGATGCGTCAATCGTATGTATCACAATATTTTCAAGATTCCCAAGAAGATTATCTGTATACTCTATAGCCGCAGTACGGATAGAATCTGCATCCTCTGTAGCTTTGTCCAGAATTTCCTGCGCCTGGTTGGTAGCTATGGATACTACTTCGTTTGCCTGGGCGTAAGCCTGCTGCATAATCTGATGCTCGCTGACCAGCTCATTAGTCTGGATCTGCGCCTGGGCAAGAATTTCATCTGCCTTCGTCTGGGCGTCTGACAAAATCGCATCCTTATTGGCAATAATTTTCTGATAACGCTTAATCTCCTCGGGGGTTTTTAAGCGGAGCTCTGTCAGAAGTTCCATAATCTCTTCCTTATCAACAATGATCTTGCCCTTGGAAAACGTGGATGCCTTACAACTGTCAATATATTCTTCAATTTCTGCAATAATCTGCTCTAAACGGCTGTTCATGTGAAATCTCTCCTTCATCTTCTGACGTTAAATTTGTCATATACTTTTTTTACAACTGCTTCCGGCACAAACTTGGAAATATCTCCGCCATAAGAGGCAACTTCTTTCACAATTGTAGAACTCAGATAGGAATACGTCAGACTCGTTGTAAGAAAAATCGTATCCACCTGAGGATTCACAACATGATTTGTCTGCGCAATCTGCAGCTCATACTCAAAGTCTGTTACAGCCCGCAGGCCTCTGACAATAATTGTGGCCCCGATCTGTCTGGCGTAATCTGCTGTCAGACCATCGAATGAACTTACTGTTACATTAGACAGATGTGCCGTCAGTTCCTTTATCATACTAACACGTTCTTCTACAGAAAACAACGAATTTTTTGCACTGTTTTTTAAAACGGCCACATTCAGCTCATCCACCATTTTCGCGGAACGCTCAATAATATCCAGATGTCCGAATGTCATTGGATCAAAGCTTCCCGGATACATTGCTCTTTTCATGATTTCCCCTTCTTAATAAAAATGTGCTGGTTCGATTTGTATCTTTTAATCCGGTATACTTCAAATCCACCCCCTGACAGTCTTTCCGGATCATAATCCAGCGACTCTTCCACTATAATCATGGTATCCCCCGAAACCACAGAAGAATCCTTCAGATATTCCAGGGCTTCTTCTGCCAGTCCTTTTCCATAAGGCGGATCCATAAATATAATATCAAATATATATTTCCGCTCCATGGTACGCAGGGCATCCATAAAATCCATGCATTTCAGATCACAATAAGAATTGAACTTTGTAAAATTAATATTATCCCGGATACAGGCGGCGGCTTTCCGGTTATTATCAACAAAAACCGCCTTTTCTGCCCCACGGCTGACCGCCTCAAGTCCGATCCCCCCGCTCCCGGAAAACAGATCCAGAAATACGGAACCGGGAACCTCCATCTGGATAATATTAAACAAAGTCTCTTTGATCCGGTCTGTGGTTGGCCGCGTATCCAGACCATCAATCGTTTTTAACGGCATACTCCGGGCCGTTCCGGCAATAATTCTCATATTATACTCCAATCCTGCATGCCGGGAACAGAAATCAGTCCTGTTCCTTCAGCACCTGTTTGTTTTTCACCAGATAATCGATCAGTGACACAATTGTCAATACCAGCGCCACATACATAAGCGCCGCGCCAAGGACGTGGATCACATTAACGCCGCCGGTCCGGACCTCCCATGCGCAGTCCAGAATCAGCAGAATAACAGCGGCCATCTGGAACGTTGTCTTAAACTTGCCCCACATACTTGCGGCAATCACAATCTGATGCTCTGCGGCAATCAGTCTGAAGCCGCTGATAATAAATTCACGGGCAATAATAATTATCACAATCCAGGAAGAAACCTTGTCCAGTTCAATCAGGCAGATCAGCGCCGAGCAGACCAGCAGCTTGTCCGCCAGGGGATCCATAAATTTCCCAAAATTGGTGACAAGATTATACTTCCGCGCAATCTTTCCATCCAGCATATCTGTCAGACTGGCCACAATAAATATGATCAGCGCAAGAACCGGCCCCAAAACATCCAGGCCAATATCAGCCAGCAGAAAAAACACAAAAAATGGAATTAAAATCACACGGAACATGGTTAACTTGTTCGGTAAATTCATAATATACTCCAATCTATCCGCACAGCAGCCGCCGTCGGAAAATTCTGTCTATATCCTTATTCAGATCAGTTCCCCAATCAGATCATATTCATAAGCGCCGGTGATTTTTGCCCTGACAAAATCACCGCTCATAAGCTCCTGTTCTGTATTGATGAAAACATATCCGTCAATATCCGGCGCATCCCGGTAGCTTCTGCCAATATAAGCGTCTTCATCCGCCACCTTTCCTTCAATCATAACATAAAGCTCCCGGCCGATCATATCTTCATTCTTGTCCATAATTATTTCTTCCTGAAGTTCCATAACATCAGCCCGCCACTCTTCCTTTACGGTCTCATCAATCTGGTCCGGAAACTCTGCCGCCGGCGTATTTTCCTCGGGAGAATATGTAAATGCCCCCAGACGGTCAAACTCTGTATCATTTACAAACTGCATCAGTTCCTCATGCTGTTCCTCTGTCTCACCGGGAAAACCACAGATCAGGGTTGTGCGGAGCGCAATATCCGGAACTGCTTCCCGCAAAGCCTTAATTTTATCTGTCAGCATCCGCCTGTCTGTACGCCGACCCATTCTCCTTAAAATATCAGAGTTAATATGCTGGATCGGCATATCAATATAATGACAGACCTTTTCATTATCACGGATTGCGTCAATCAGCTCATCATAAATCTCTTCCGGATAACAGTACATCAGACGGATCCAGTACAATCCGGGAATCTGATTCAGCTCGTTCAAAAGTCTGTGAAGGGATTTTCTTCCATAAAGATCTATTCCATAGACGGTCGTTTCCTGGGCAACCAGAATCAGTTCTTTCACGCCACTTCTGACCAGTTCTTTTGCCTGGGCAATCAGATCTTCCATGGGAACGCTGCGGTACTCCCCACGGATTGAAGGGATAATGCAGTATGTACAGTGTTTGTCGCAACCCTCTGCAATCTTCAGATGGGCATAATGCCCCCCGGTGGAAAGACTCCGTCCGGCTTCCCTGGGTTCAATTCCCTCAAGAGGATCATAAGCCTGGTATTTTTGCCCCTTCAGGACATTCTCAATTGCCTCTGTGATCCTCTCTGTGGAACTGGTACCCAGCACGGCATCCACTTCCGGAATCTCTGTCAGAATCTCTTCCCTGTAACGCTGGGCAAGACATCCACAGACAATCAGGGCTTTGCAGGATCCTCCGGTCCGGTAGCGGGCCATTTCAAGAATTGACTGGATACTTTCTTCTTTTGCATCATGAATGAAACAGCAGGTATTAATAACGATAACATCTGCCTGCGCCTCATCATCTGTAATCGTATACCTGTGGTTCGCAAGCTTTCCAAGCATGAACTCAGAATCCACAAGATTCTTGTCACACCCGAGAGAAATAAATAGTACTTTCATCTTTTCTCCATTATCAGATTTCTTCGATATCGTCATCTTCTCCCAGAATCCTGACCTCTCCCTCATACAGTTCTTCTATCGCGACAGAGAGGGGTTTCTTATTCTCCGCATTCCCAAGCAGCGGCTCCGCGCCTGCGATAATCTGGCGCGCCCGCTTTGCAGCGGCAATCACAATGGAATAACGGCTGTTGACCACCGGCTCCTCACCGATGTTGTCAGACTCTTTGTTTACAACCTTCATTAACTCTACATAAGATGGATGAATCATTCTTCTTCTCCCTTCACATACTGTTTTAACTGACTTTTAATCGTTTCTATGGTACTGAGACGACGGGCCATCCGGCTGCGCTCGCTTAATATAATATGATGAACCTCCTCCACACAGGAATCCAGATCATCATTAATCACAAGATAATCATACACCTCACATCCATCTGCTTCATCCACTGCCCGCGCGAGACGGGAATGAATGACTTCCGCAGACTCTGTTCCACGTCCGGCCAGTCTGTCTCTGAGGATCTTTGCGGATGGCGGCGTGACAAATAAAAGCAGCGCTTCCGGAAACTGTTCTTTTATCTTCAGCGCCCCCTGGATCTCTATCTCCAGAATCACATTCTTATGGGTCTCAAGCTGCTCCTTTACATAAGCTTTCGGAGTCCCGTAAAAATTATCTACATACCGGGCATATTCCAGCAGTTCATTTTCATCAATCATCCGGCAAAATTCTTCTTTCGTCTTAAAAAAATACTCTCTGCCTTCCCTCTCCCCTTCCCGTGGCTGCCGGGTCGTCGCGGAAACAGAAAGGGCATACTGCCCGGGATAACGCGACAGAAGCTCTTTCATAACCGTACCCTTCCCCGAACCGGAAAAACCAGATAATACAATCAGCAGACCGGTATCACTCATGATAACTCTCCTTTCTGTATCATGTCCTGGTTCTGGAAACGCCCTGCCAGGGTCTCCGGCTGGAGGGCGGACAGGACAATATAATCACTGTCAGTAGCAATCACACTTTTGGTCCGGCGGCCCTGGGTAGCGTCAATCAGCCGTTCGGACTCCTTCGCGCGCTGTACCATCCGCTTTGCCGGCGCAGAATCCGGATTAATAATTGCGACAATCTTTTCTGCATTTATAATATTACCAAAACCAATATTAATAAATCCCGACATAAATATTACCTCTTTCCCGGACTGGCTTCTGTCCATACAGGTATCCTCTGGAGGATTACCTCTTTCCCGGACTGGT
>CAYLWI010000010.1:0-38912 GCA_964387345.1 uncultured Eubacterium sp.
TGAGGAAAATATACGGAAATATGCCGGACTGGATGCGGATGAAGACCTGTCTCCTTATTTGAAGATGTCCTATTGGGATACAAAAGAAAACGAGCGCATCCAGGTATTCTATTCAGAAGCATCAGAAGAACAGTTAAGCGACATACAGTATTTAAGTTATAATGATGGGAAATATTCGGAAGTGTTAGTGTTTTCAAACTATATGCTGGAAATGGGATATTATGAGATTCCGACGATGCTGACAGGGGATACGGCAGATTATTCCGATAATATGTATGGTTATCGCGGGCTGGATCTGGGAACTCCTGTTGAAACTTACCAGATCCCGGAAGATGATATTTCAGATGTCAGTTATGTGCTGGAAGATGGCGGTACCGCGCTGGCGGACGCCGTTGCCTATGCGGAACAGCATGTAGAGGAGGATTATTACTTTGTTGGTTCAGACCTTCTGGATTATCATGTTTACAGGGTTCAGGTAAGACAGCTCACCGACTCTGTATGTTATTACCAGATGTATCTTTATCCGGAGTATCGGGGAATTCCATTCAATTACAATATGGGAGTTGTGTCAGATGCGGAAGAATCTTTGCTTCGGGAAATTTTTGGAGCTTACCATGTGGTTTCCATGTTCCGCAGCAACCAGCTGGGTTATATCTGGAGCAGCTGTCATTCTTATGAAACGGTTGAGCAGCAGGAAAAACATTCTGAGTTTATATCTCTGAAGGATGCATGTTCGTTGCTCAGTGATTTTATTTCTGACAAATCAGAGTTAAAAATCGATTCGCTGGGGCTGATTTATCAGACGGAATTTGTATATGACAGTCTGGAAGAAAAAGAAGCCGGTCATGTCGGAGCGGTTTACTGTCATCCCGTATATCACTTTTATGTGGATCATGTGGGGATGGGAGGTTATAGCAGCTACTATTTTGATGTAGACGCTGTGACCGGAGAGGTTGTAGCTGTTCAGGGATAAGCAGAAGGGGAGGATGGTATGAAATATATTTCATGGCGGCTTTCCGGGAAATTCTGGGTCGCGATGTGCGTGATGGTTCTTCTGTGTGCCTGCAGCCGTTTCCAGGGGGATCCGGCCAGGGGGGATCTGACAGTCCTGCAGGTGTTCTTTATATATTCCAGATCGGAATTGCTGGAGCTGGGGGAAACTGCCTGCGCCTGCCAGGTATTCATGGGGTTCCGGGATATGGAGTGGTTTATGGTGGCCCTTCCTGTGATCGCCTCTTTTCCAGTTCTCTATGATTTTGCGGAGGAATGGTCCGGAGGAAATTATTATCAGGTGATATCCCGTTCCTCCCGTTCCCGTTACGCTGCCGGGAAGCTGTGGAAAGCGGCTTCCCGGGGATTCGGCGCTGTTGTAAGCGGAATCTTTCTCTATGGGATTCTGGTATTTCTGAGATTCCCCTCTTTGGGGGAATATCAGCTGACGCCTGAAGAAAGTATGACGGTGATGGCTTACGGCATGTCCGGGGCAGCCCGGTTATTTTGCTTTTTGAAAGCTGCTTTACATACCGGATGGCTGGCTGCCATAGCGGCGGTTTTCTGTTCTCTGCTGGTAATTGTTCTCAGAGACCGGTTCCTTTCTGTTACCTTTCCCATTCTCCTGGAATATTTCAGTATTAAGTTATTAAACCTATATTATGCTTTTTTATATGGGAGATACGGAGCAGATGAGATCCCGCTGATTTTCCGGGTGATTGAATTCCTGTTTCCGTCGGGGCATTTATATTATGACAATACCTTTCAGGTTACCTACGGTCTTCGCTATGGATGTTACTTCATCTTTACGGGAGGTTTTGCTTTTCTGATCTGTATCCTTTTTCTGTGGGTGGTGGAAAGGAGAAGTGATTGATTTATGAAGAAAATAAGGCAGGTCTTCTGGGTGGCCGGAGTGGAATACCGGAAATTTCTGACGATAAAAAATATGATTCTGATGCTGTTTTCGTTGATTTTTCTGGGAGAGAGTGTGATCAGAAAGATGATTTCTATTTCCGTGGAAACCGGAATCAGGATGAATTATCTGGAACCTGTGAACCTGATTCTGTCTGATAGTTTCCATGCCATGATCATACCTGTCACTTTTATTGTGCTTTTTTCCGGATTTCCTGACAAAAGCAGTAACGGGGCTTTTCAGATGATCCGGATCAGCCGGACCACATGGCTTCTCGGACAGCTCCTGTATGCGGTATTTGGAGGGATTTTTTATCTCGTCTTTGTTTCGGCAGGCTGCATTTTATGGACAGGAAAATCGGGATATTTTTCCACTGCATGGAGCGCTTTTATGACTGATTTATACAGCCAGTATCCGGAAATATATGGAGCGGACATCAATTATTTTCTTGGCGCAGGGACTGTGGGGCAGGGGAAACCGGCAGGGGTATTTGTGGTCAGTTGTTTTCTTATGCTTCTTTATCTGGTTACCATGGCGCAGTTTCTGTGTCTTTTCTGTCTGGCCCGGTGGAAAAGATTTGGCCTGTTTTTCTGTATGGCGCTTACTGTTTTCGGGGCGACAGCAGTTTCTTTTCTGGGGGATATTAAATGGGTTTTTCCACTGGCGCATTCCATTTTTGGGATTCATTTTCATGAATTTTTTGCAGAGCCTGTTCTGAAGCTGCGCAGTTCCATATTTTATTTTCTTGCGCTGAATATTATTCTTGGGACAGCAAACTGGATGACAGCAAAAAGATGCCGGATTGGAGATGATTGTGAATGATAAAAATAAACGATGTAAGTCTGAAAATCAGGAAAGCGGTTATTTTAAAACATATCAGTCTGAAACTGGAAGAGGGGCGTATCCACGGCCTTATAGGAAGAAACGGTTCCGGAAAGACCATGTTGATGAAGTGTATCTGCGGATTTGTCTATCCGACGGAAGGGAGTATCGAAATTGACGGGAAATATATCGGTAAGGATCTGGATTTTCCCGGGAACGCAGGCATTATTATAGAAACGCCCGGTTTTATTCCCTATCTGAACGGATTAGACAATCTGAAGATTCTGGCAGGGTGCAGGAAAAAGATAACATCAGAACAGATCGGTCTGACAATGGAACAGATGGGACTGGATCCTGAAAGCAGACTCCATGTGAGAAAATACAGTCTTGGCATGCGTCAGCGTCTTGGAATTGCGCAGGCAATTATGGAAGATCCGGACCTGCTGGTTCTGGATGAGCCTTTTAACGGACTGGACGAGGACGGAGTTCTGCTGGTGAGATCTGTTCTGAAGGAGAAAAGAGAGCAGGGGAAAACCATCATACTTTCCTCGCACAACTCGGAGGATATCCGCCTGCTCTGTGACAGCGTTTACCGCCTTTATAAGGGGGAAATCATTGACAGGGGTTTATGATGCTGCTATCACATGAAATTTAATAATTTACATTGCCTATGGCGCTGAATGCAGACAGGCTGGTTCTCCTGGCAAGCCATAACAGTGAGGATATCTGGAATCCTGCTTTTAAAGTCCGGCAAACAGTTTTTCAATATCAGCCTTTTTTGCGGCGGTTCTGCCCTGGACCATCCGGGGAGAACCGCCTCCCTTTGCGTCCAGCTTATCCTTCATCTCCTTCATCAGTTCCCGGGAATCCAGCGAGGTGCTTCCGGCCTGGAAACGGTACCCGTTTTCATCGTCTCCCATAAAAAGTCCTGCATATCCCTCAAACCGGGCGGCCAGGCCGTTGAAGGTGTTTTTGGCTGTCACGGCGGAAATCTCCTCCTCCACAAAGAGGCAGCCGTGTCTGGTGTCCGGCAGGGAGGCAATCTGATCCGCCAGTCTCTTTTCTGCAAACTCGCTGACTTTATATTTCAGATCGGAAATTTCTTTTACCTGTCCCTCAACGCAGCCGCATATTTTATCCATGGAGGTTGAGAAGGTCCGGGACAGATGGCTGACAATCTCTGTCTGCTCCTGGAAAAACCGGAAGGCTCTTTCCCCGGAGAGGATGTTCAGCCGGATACCGCCTTTATACTTCTGGGAAGAGATCACCTTGATCAGTCCGACTTCCCCGGTGCGGGCCACATGGGGCGCGCAGCAGGCGCAGACATCCGCCGGATCGTCCGGTGATCCCACAGTGATCAGCCGCACCTGGCCGTCGATCTCAATCTTGCTTCTGTAGTCAATATGTTCCAGATCTTCTCTGGAGGGGTAGCTGGCAGTTACCGGAAGATTGGCGTACACTACCTCGTTGGCCAGCAGTTCCATCTGCGCAATCTGCTCCGGCGACAGCATCCCGTCCAGATCCAGAGTGACCGGAGAGTCGTCGCTGAGATGAAAGCCCACGTTATTGTAGCCGAAATGATTGTGGATTACGCCAGTCAGGATATGTTCGCCGGTATGCTGCTGCATCCGCATAAAACGTGTCTCCCAGTCCAGAGTGCAGTCCACCTGGCAGCCGGGATCCACAGGTCTGTCCACCAGATAAAAAATTTCACCGTCCTTTATCTGCCCGTCCAGAATCCTTATCACATCATCCCCGGCCTTCAGCGAACCGGTATCCGCATACTGGCCGCCTTCTTCCGGAAAGAAAATGGTATCCTCCAGACGGATCCAGGTCTTTCCGTCTGTGGTTTCGCAGGAAAGAACCGTTGTCTGATTTTCTTTTTTATAGCTTTCGTTTTCATATAATTTCATGTGTCACACTTCCTCGTATTTTAAAATTAAATTCTGCCCATTGTTTAGTCATAATCCACCCTGATCAGGCAGAGTCCCTTTGCCGGGGCCGTAAATCCGGCCAGGGCCCGCTTTTTCGCTTCCAGAAGCTCCGCCATGCTCTCCGGCGTCCGTTCCCCGTATCCCACTTCCAGAAGAGTTCCCGTAAGAATGCGTACCATATACTGCAGGAATCCTGTTCCGTGATAGGTAAAGGTCAGATACGGTCCCTTCTGGCGGATATCAATCTGATCTACCCTGCGGATCGTGGATTTTTTCATCCGGGGATTGCCGCAAAAACTGGCGAAATCATGGGTTCCCTTCAGATATTCTGCCGCTTCCTGCATCCGGGCTACATCCGGGCGCTGTTCGGGAACATAGACATACTTCCGGTCAAAGACCGGTTTTACCTGATCCACATAGCAGGTGTAACGGTAAGTTTTTCCAATGGCATTGTAACGGCTGTGGAAACGGTCTGATGCAATGCGCACCTCCCGGATACAGATATCGTCCGGCAGATACCGGTTCATGTAATCCCGGATCTCCGTCTCGCTCATCCCGGTTTCCAGGCGGGCGTTGGCCACCATGGCCTCTGCGTGGACGCCTGCGTCTGTCCTGCCTGCGCCGGTTACCTCCACTTCCTGATCCGCCATCTGGCTCAGTACAGATTCCAGCTTTCCCTGGATGGTCATAGGGGTTTTGGGCTGGCGCTCCCAGCCGTAGAAGCGGGAGCCGTCATAGCTGATAATGAATTTATAATTTTTCTTCACAGATTATCTTCTCCTGCAGGGTCATTGTTTTAATGCTTCTATTATAAAGGAATCCGGAAAAAAAGCAAATATAAAGAGAACTGGAAAAAAGCAAAGGCCATCCTGTGTCCGGATTTCCGCACGTGAAACAGCCCTGACTGTCGAAAAGAAGTAGTAGGTTTTATATGTGATTTCTGTTATACTATAGTTAGTGTTTGCTATGGGAAGTTCAGAGTAGATTTATGTGATAAATTACATGTAAAGCAGAAATTTGAGAAAGGAGAGTGGAACTGGATGGAAGCCAGGAAGAAGAAACTCCCGATCGGTATTGAGAATTTTGAAGAAATTCGGACAAAAGGCTTTTATTATGTGGATAAGACCGGGTTGATCAGGGAACTGCTTGATAACTGGGGAAAAGTAACTCTTTTTACCAGACCAAGGAGATTCGGAAAGTCTCTAAACATGAGTATGCTGAAAAGTTTCTTTGAACCGGACGGCAGGAAAGAAATCTTTGAGGGAATGGTAATTTCAAAAGAGATTTCTCTGTGTGAAAAATATATGGGAAAATTCCCTGTGATCTCAATATCCCTGAAAGGGGTCAATGCGGGCTCTTATGAAACAGCGCGTGAGATGGCGGCCAGAGTTGTAAATGAAGAGGCAGACCGGAGGCAATATCTTTTAGAGAGCGACAAACTTACACAGAATGATAAAGAACATTTTTGTGAACTGTTGAAAAGAAATATGAATGAAGCAACTCTTTTTGAAAGTCTCCGCGGACTATCGAAGCTTCTTGAAAAACATCATAACAGCAAAGTGATCCTGCTGATTGATGAATACGATGTACCGCTCGCAAAAGCTTTTGAGCATGGCTATTATGATCAGATGGTCATATTGATCCGGAACCTGTTTGAGCAGGCGTTGAAGACCAACGACAGTCTGGAGTTTGCCGTGCTGACCGGGTGTATGCGTATTTCCAAAGAAAGCATTTTCACCGGGTTGAACAACTTGAAGGTTCTGTCTGTGGCAGATGTACGGTTTGATGAATATTTTGGATTTACAGATGCAGAAGTAAAAGAACTCTTAGAATATTATAATCTGTCAGACCGCTATGATGTTGTAAAGGAATGGTATGACGGCTATCAGTTTGGCAATATGGAGGTGTACTGTCCATGGGATGTGATCAACTATTGTGATGAACTCCGGGCAGACTGCAGCGCGCAGCCGCAAAATTACTGGTCCAATACCAGCAGTAATGATGTGGTAAAGAAATTTATCCGGCGGGCGGACGCCGGCACAGCCAGGCGGGAGATTGAAAAACTGGTTGCGGGAGAGGTGATAAAAAAGGAAATTCATCAGGAATTGACTTATAACGATATGTATAGCTCCATTGACAATATATGGAGCGTCCTTTTTACCACGGGTTACCTGACACAGAGAGGGAAGCCGGAAAGGAAACAGTTTTATCTGGCAATCCCTAATATGGAAATCCGTGAAATCTTCACAGAGCAGATCATGGAGCTTTTTAAAGAAAATATCAGGAAGAACGGGGAAGCCGTAAACGCTTTCTGTGTAGCCATGAAAAACGGAGATGCAGGGGGAGTGGAGAAAGGATTCATGGATTATCTGCGAAAGACCATCAGCATCCGGGATACCTTTGTGAAAAAACCCATGAAGGAGAATTTTTACCACGGAATCCTGTTAGGGCTTCTGGGATATCAGGAAGCATGGGGGATTTCCTCCAATAAAGAATCCGGAGACGGATATAGCGATATTCTTGTGGAGATCGATGATGAAGAAATGGGCATCGTGATTGAGATGAAATATGCGGAGGACGGAAATCTGGAAGCAGGATGCAGGGAAGCGCTGGAGCAGATTAAAAAGAACCGGTATGAAGAGGTTCTGCGCGAGGAAGGCATCGAACATATATTAAAATATGGGATTGCCTGCTATAAGAAACGCTGCAAGGTGGCGCTTCTGAATGAAAGCCACGATTTGCAGTAAAATCCAGGGCAGGAATACATGGCGCCGCAAAAGAGGGATCACCGAATTAATCATCTTATCCCCTGCTCCCTCATGAAACAGCCCTGGTGTATTTCAAAGGAACATTGACTTTTTCATATACCTGTGTTACGATTTCACTGTTCATGGGAAAGCTTTTTTGTAAAGAAAAGCAGATCCTGGCGGGACATAACGGAATACGCAAACACGGTGAAGAAGAGAGTACGCCGGACGGAAGTCCCCAGAGAGTTTCCCGTTTGCTGGGAGGGAAATGGCAGAAGACGGCGGAAGATGGCTTTGGAGTGGCAGGGCTGAACGGCAGAGGGATGGTTCCCCGGAAGGGGCCTTTTCCGGAAGCGGATAAGTTCTGACGGGCGCGCACGTTACAGCGGGAGGGTATATCTGCAGAAGCAGTGTACCTGCAGAGGTCTCCGGTGTGAGCCGGGGATGAAGCGGAGTGGTAACACGGAATATCCGTCTCCGGTATGGCAGCAGGTCATGCCGGGGGCGTTTTTTTCACTATTTTTTCAGAAGGGAGACGATACTATGTGTCAGAAATGTAAGGGAAAGTATTATATGACAACGGCGATTGCCTATACTTCCGGCAAACCGCACATTGGAAACACTTATGAGATTGTACTGGCGGACGCCATCGCCCGTTATAAACGGCAGGAGGGCTACGACGTTTATTTCCAGACAGGAACCGACGAGCATGGACAGAAGATTGAGCTGAAGGCCCGGGAGGCAGGCGTCTCGCCTAAGGAATATGTGGACCGGACGGCCGGTGAGGTAAAGCGGATCTGGGATCTGATGGGAGCTTCTTATGATAATTTTGTCCGGACCACAGATGAAGATCATGAAAAGCAGGTGCAGAAGATTTTCCGGAAGCTTTATGAGCAGGGGGATATTTATAAAGGCTATTATGAGGGACTGTATTGTACTCCCTGTGAGTCGTTCTTTACGGAGTCCCAGCTGGCAGACGGGAAATGCCCCGACTGCGGCAGGGAAGTTCAGCCGGCGAAGGAAGAGGCGTATTTCTTCAAAATGAGCAAATATGCAGACCGCCTGATTGAGTATATCAATACCCATCCGGAATTTATCCAGCCGGTGTCCAGAAAGAATGAGATGATGAACAATTTCCTGCTTCCGGGACTGCAGGATCTGTGTGTGTCCAGAACTTCTTTCAGCTGGGGCATTCCGGTGGACTTTGACCCGGGGCATGTGGTTTATGTATGGCTGGACGCCCTGACCAACTATATTACAAAAATCGGTTATGACGCGGATGGGAATTCCTCGGATCTCTTTCAGAAGAACTGGCCGGCGGATCTGCATCTGATCGGCAAAGATATTATCCGCTTCCATACGATTTACTGGCCGATCTTTCTGATGGCACTGGATCTTCCTCTGCCGAAGCAGGTGTTCGGGCATCCCTGGCTGCTCCAGGGCGACGGCAAGATGAGTAAGTCCAGGGGAAATGTACTCTACGCAGATGAGCTTGCTGATATGTTCGGCGTGGATGCGGTCCGCTATTTCCTGCTTCATGAGATGCCCTTTGACAATGACGGCGTGATTTCATGGGAGCTTCTGGTGGAACGGATCAACTCGGAGCTGGCAAATACGCTGGGGAATCTGGTGAACCGTACCATCTCCATGAGCAACAAGTATTTTGGCGGCGTTGTCAGTGACAATGGCGTGACAGATGAAGTGGATGAACAGCTGAAGGATGTAGTCCGCGGCGCCCGGGACAGGATGGCGGCAAAGATGGCGGATCTGCGTGTGGCGGACGCGATTTCTGAAATCTTTACATTGTTTAAGAGATGCAATAAATATATTGACGAGACTATGCCCTGGGCTCTGGCAAAGGATGAGGCGCAGCAGGGACGCCTGGCGACCGTTCTCTACAATCTGGTGGAGAGCATTACCATTGGCGCGAATCTTCTTTCTTCCTTTATGCCGGGAACCGCGGAAAAGATTCTGGCAATGCTGAACGCCGGGAACCGTGATTTTGAGGATCTGGCCTCCTTTGGCCTCCGGGAGAATGGGACTGCGGTAACTGATACGCCGGAGATCCTGTTTGAGCGTCTGAAGCTGGAGGACGTTATGAAAAAGGTGGAAGAGCTTCACCCGGCCGCTCCCCGGGAAGAGGCGGCGGAAGAGAAGGAAGAAGATGTGATTGATATGGAACCCAAGGAAGAAATCACCTTTGAGGATTTCGGAAAGATGCAGTTCCAGGTGGGAGAGATCATTGCCTGCGAGGAAGTGAAAAAGTCGAAAAAACTGCTCTGCTCCCAGGTGAAGATCGGAAGCCAGGTAAAGCAGATTGTTTCCGGAATTAAGAAATACTATTCCCCGGAGGAAATGGTCGGAAAGAAGGTAATGGTTCTGGTAAATCTGAAGCCCGCGAAGCTGGCGGGGGTTCTTTCCGAGGGAATGCTGCTGTGCGCGGAGGACGCGGAAGGAAACCTGGCGCTGATGACTCCGGAAAAGGATATGCCTTCCGGAGCGGAGATCTGTTAAAAAGACGGGTAGGACAGCTATGATTTTTGATACACATGCGCATTATGATGATGAACAATTTGACTCTGACAGGGAGACGCTTCTGGCGGGAATGCATACCCGCAATGTAGGAACGATTATCAACGTGGGAGCGACCCTGGAAGGGTGCCGCGCCAGCGTGGAGCTGGCGGAACGGTATGACTTTGTTTACGCGGCGGTGGGTATTCATCCGGATGAGACAGGATGTATGGATGAAAGTGTGCTTTCCTGGATGAGGGAGACCGCCGCTTCCCACCCGAAGGTGGTGGCAATCGGGGAGATTGGCCTGGATTACCACTGGGATGTGGAACCCAGGGAGGTACAGAAGAAATGGTTTATCCGACAGATGGAGCTGGCGGGAGAGCTGGGGCTGCCCATCGCTGTCCACAGCCGGGATGCGGCAAAGGATACCTTTGATCTTATCGCGGAACATGGAAAGGAGCTCTCCGGTGTGATTCACTGTTACTCTTATTCCCCGGAAATGGCGGCGGAATATGTGAAGCTGGGCTACTATATCGGTCTGGGCGGCGTGGTAACTTTTAAAAACGCGAAAAAAGCGAAAGAAACAGCCCGGGAGATTCCCCTGGAACGGATTCTGCTGGAGACAGACTGCCCCTATATGGCGCCGGTTCCCTACCGGGGGAAACGGAACTGTTCCTTTTATATTGATTATGTGGCGGAGGAAATCGGCCGGATCAAAGGTGTCTCCAGAGAAGAAGTGATCGCGGTGACGGAACAGAACGCGAAAACATTATTCCGTATTCCCCGGATGGAAGGAGCGGCAGAATGAGTGAAGGAAAAACATCCCCATATCTGGGAACGCCCCAGGCTACCGCGGCGGTTCTGGAAAAATATAAGTTTGTGTTCCGGAAAAAATACGGACAGAATTTTCTGATTGATCCCCGGGTGCTGGATAAGATCATAGCGGCGGCGGAGATCGGCCCGGATGATTTTGTGCTGGAGATCGGTCCGGGCATCGGGACCATGACCCAGTATCTCTGTGCCAGCGCCCGGGAGGTTGCCGCGGTAGAAATTGACAGGGCGCTGATTCCGATTCTGGAGGATACGCTGAAGGATTTTGATAATGTCCAGGTGATCAATGAGGATATCCTGAAGGTGGATGTAGAAGCGCTGGTCCGGGAAAAGAACCGGGGACGTCCCGTCAAAGTGGTGGCGAATCTTCCCTATTATATTACGACGCCGATTATTATGGGACTTCTGGAGGGCCATGTTCCTTTTGAGAGTATTACCGTCATGGTGCAGAGGGAAGTGGCCGGCCGGATGAAAACCGGACCTGGATCCAAGGATTACGGCGCGCTTTCCCTTGCGGTCCAGTATTATGCGGAGCCGGAGATCATGGCAAATGTTCCTCCGAACTGTTTTATGCCGAGGCCCCGGGTGGGATCTGCGGTGATCCGTCTGACCCGGCACGAGAATCCGCCGGTGGATGTGCTGGATGAAAGACTGATGTTCCGTCTGATCCGGGCGTCTTTCAATCAGCGCAGAAAGACCCTGGTGAACGGACTGAAGAATTCTCCCGATATGAGTTTTACCAGGGAAGAGATAGAAGCGGCCATTACAGCCATCGGAAAACCGCTGACCATCAGGGGAGAGGCGCTGACGCTGGAAGAGTTTGCAGCCCTGTCTGATGTATTTTCCGGGAAAAAGGAATGAAATAAAAAAAGAGTCATAAGGTTTTACTATGAAAGAAAAAGTAAAATTTTATGGCTCTGTTTTTATATTGGTGGTTTTTATTCCTTATCTGGTAACTGTATATCTTCATGGAGGAATCGGCGGATTATTTACGGGATCCGGACAGGCCGGGCAGCTGGAACAGCAGGTGCTGGCGCTGCTCGCCGGTCAGATTCCCGCGGATTACGAAATGGAATGTCTGAAAGCCCAGGCTGTGATCGCGCGGACCAGTCTTTACCGGGAAGAGAGCGCAGAAAGTTCCGGAGAAGAAACTACGGACGGCGCAGAGTTGCCAGATAGCGGAGAAACAGAAAATTCCGGGTGGACGGAGGAGCAGATGCAGGCGGCCTGGGGAGAGGATTATGAGAAAAATCTGGAAAAGTTAGAGACTGCCGTTGCGGAGACGGAGGGGGAAATCCTGGTTTATGAAGGGGAACCTATCGAGGCGGCTTACCATACGGCCTGTAACGGGAAAACCCGGAATGCGGGGGAGGTGCCGGGGCAGGAGGCGTATACTTATCTGCAGAGCGTGGAGAGTGAGGAGGATATCCGGAAGGATGGCTTTCTCTATATCGGATATATGGAAAAGGATGACTTTGCCGCTGCCCTGCAGTCTCTGTTCCCGGAGGAGACCCTGGATTCTGAGCAGCTTCCGGGAACGCTCACGATTGTAGAACGGGACAGCGCGGGATATGTGACCCAGGTTCAGTATGGTTCCACCATTGTGAACGGAGAGGCGGTGCGAACGGCCCTGGGACTGAATTCTGCCTGTTTTTACCTTTCAGAGCTGGAGGGAAAGATCCGGATTGTGACCAAGGGAATCGGCCACGGACTGGGATTCAGCCAGTACGGGGCAGAGAAAAGGGCGGAAAAAGGATGGGACTATGAGGAACTGTTGTCTTATTATTACCAGGATGTGGAAATAAAAAAACTGCAAAACATGGAAAAATAAAGAAAACCGCGGCGGGACAGAATAAGTTTTCTCCATTTGGCAAGACTACGGAATAGGAAGTATTGCAGTAAGCGAAAGAACCGGGAATGGAGGAAAAGAGAAAATATGAGTCGCAAACAAAATTATTCACGTTTTTCCATGAGAAGACAGAAATCATATCTGACTGCCGGCGTCATTGCCCTGGCGGCTGTGATTGCCATGGCGGGAATCTATTATAAAAAGTCTGTGGACGAAAAGGCGGAGGAGCAGGAAGCTGTAATTATGGCGGAGAGCGAGTGGACGGAAGACACGGATGAGAGTGACCCGGAGATTTCCGCGGATCAGGAGGAGATCTCCGCGGAAGACGGTGAATCAGAAGAAACTTCTTCCGCGGCAGATGTGACAGAACAGGATACGGCAGAAGAGGACCGGCAGGATACGGTTATTATTGAGGGAACAACAGAGGAAGCGGTGGAGACCGCGGCGCAGGAGGCAGCGGATACGCTGCAATTCTCAGAATCAGATACGCTGGCCTGGCCGCTCAACGGAGATGTGATTTTAAATTACAGTATGGATCAGTCTGTATATTTTGCCACCCTGGATCAGTATAAATATAATCCTGCCCTGGTGATTGCCGGGGATGTGAACAGCAAAGTGACAGCGGCGGCGGATGGACAGGTTCTGAGTGTGGAAACCACAGCCGAGACGGGGGAAACGATGACAGTGGATATTGGAGACGGATACCAGCTGATTTACGGGCAGCTGAAGGATATCCAGTTTTCTGCGGGAGACAGGATCAGCAAGGGAGATCTGATCGGATTTGTCAGCGAGCCCACCAAATATTATTCGGTGGAGGGCAGCAATCTTTATTTCCAGATGCTGAAGGATGGGACGCCTGTGAATCCCATGAATTATCTTGATAAGTAGAAATCGCGTGTGAGAATATCATGTTTTATGCACCCATCCGGGAGAGAAACATAATCTGTAATATAATTCTTTTCTTGCTAAGTAAGAAAAATACTGGTAAACTAAATAAATTGGCGGCCAGCGAAGTGTTACCTGCCGGGGCCGGAGATCTCTCCCGGCGAAAGTATGTGGTTGGGACGGAAAGAAACAATCATATTTTTCATGCGGAAAATGGGTTTCTGATGTGAAAAGGGATAAGATACCAGAGGTGCGGCCGCTTCAGATAGAGGATCCCGATGGATGCATCATCGGAAGAAAGCCGCCGGCGGCAGGGATGCTGCCGGTTACATAGCCAGGACTGGATACAGGGGGCAGGTCTGATGAATTTTACATATATATTGGAGTGCAGGGACGGCAGTCTGTATACCGGATGGACAAATGATATCGCGAAACGGCTGGATATGCACAGAAGCGGCAGGGGAGCGAGATATACCAGAGGCCGGGAGCCGCTGGAACTGGTTTATCTGGAGGTGTCGGACACCCGGTCGGAGGCTATGCGGCGGGAATCGTATATTAAAAGAATGACCCGGGTTGAGAAGCTGGCCATGGTCCGGATGAGCGACTGGCGGGAGCATCTTTCCGAATGGGGACTGAAGGATCTGAAGCTGAAATAAATGAAACAGAAATCTGAAAGGAAGAACAGAATGTTATTTGAGGAACTGGAATTAGACCCGCGGATTCTGCGGGCAGTAAAAGAAATGGGCTTTGAGGAGACGACGCCGATCCAGGCCCAGTCCATTCCCGCGGTGATGAGCGGCAGGGATGTGATCGGACAGGCGCAGACGGGAACCGGGAAGACGGCGTCTTTTGGAATACCGCTGCTTCAGAAGGTAAATGCGGAGATAAAAAAGACCCAGGAGATTATTCTCTGCCCTACAAGGGAACTGGCAATCCAGGTGTCCAATGAATTACATAATCTGGCAAAATATATGCATGGCGTGCGGATTCTGCCCATTTACGGCGGCCAGGATATCAGCCGTCAGATCCGCTCCCTGAAGGGCGGCGTCCAGATTATTGTGGGGACTCCGGGACGGGTAATGGATCATCTGAGGCGGAAAACGATCCGCTGTGATTATGTGGATACTATTGTTCTGGATGAGGCCGATGAGATGCTGAATATGGGCTTCCGGGAGGATATTGAAACTGTTCTGGAATATCTTCCCGGGGAACACCAGACGGTCCTTTTCTCAGCTACCATGCCAAAGGAAATCATGGAGATTACAAAGCAGTATCAGAAGGACGCAGTTACCATTAAGGTAGTGAAGAAGGAGCTGACAGTAAAGAATATTGAGCAGTATTATTTTGATGTCAGGCGGAAAGACAAGCTGGATGTGCTGACACGGCTGCTGGATGTGTATGATCCGAAACTTTCCCTGATTTTCTGCAATACGAAGCATATGGTGGACGAGCTGGCCAATGAATTGCAGAACCGCGGATATTTCGCGGAGGGCCTTCATGGGGATATGAAGCAGCAGCAGCGCGACCGTGTCATGAAGAATTTCCGCAGCGGAAAGACTGAGATTCTGGTGGCAACGGATGTGGCTGCCCGCGGTATTGATGTGGATGATGTGGAAGTGGTGTTCAATTATGATCTTCCCCAGGATGATGAATATTATGTACACAGAATCGGACGGACCGGCCGGGCGGGGAAAACCGGGAAAGCCTTTTCTTTTGTAAAAGGAAAAGAGGTGTATAAGCTCAAAGAGATTATGCGCTACTGTAAAACCAGGATTTATGCGCGGCCGGTTCCGACCAAGCAGGATGTGGAGGAGGCCAGATGCGATAAAATTATGGAGCATCTGGATCAGATCATAGAAGAAGTGGATCTCACAAAGATGGTAAATCTTCTGGAGGAGCAGATTAACAATGGCGATTATACAGCCATGGACCTGGCGGCGGCCTTTTTGTACCAGGCGCTGGGAAAAGCGGGTCAGGACCGGGGACATCAGGAGAGCTTCAGCTTTGAGGACACCGGGGCTGAGGAAGAAGGTATGGTCCGTCTTTTTGTAAATATCGGAAAAAAACAGCATGTGCGACCGGGAGATATTCTGGGCGCGGTGGCCGGCGAGTCCGGTATGCCGGGAGACCTGGTGGGAGCCATTGATATGTATGACAGTTATACCTTTGTGGAAGTTCCCAGAGAGTATGGCATGTCGGTATTACAGGCGATGAAGCATGCAAAAATCAAGGGGAGATCCGTCAACGTAGAACCAGCCAACGCGAAATAGAGAAAACGGGCGGACATGAAATGAGGGGGAATCTGGATTTGAAAGGCTGACAGATATAAAGTGAAGGAGAAGGGAACACGGAAAATTTTACTGGCAGTATGGGCTGCCGCGCTGGGATGTATGATCTGCGCGGGCATCACCTGTACTGCTTTTTCGTTCTGGGAAAATATAACAAGTGCATGGAATATGGAATCTGCGGAAGATACATTTTTTTATGAGCTGCCGGACTCATCGGGAGAGGAGGAAGAGAGAAGAGATTTCTCTGATCCGGTCTGGCGCGCGGCTTTTTTTCTGCAGGAAAGCTATGTGCCGGAAACATCTACCAGTTACCGGTATAGTGAAATATTTACAGATGTTCTGTCCAGATATGAGCAGTTTGAGGAGTTTTACTGCGGGGAATACAGCACGGCAATTCCGGGGCTGGAAAACACCAGCTTTGCGGTGTCCTCCACAGATCAGATGGTACCCCAGGGAATCTGTATTGCCTGGGAGTATATGCTGATTACTGCCTATGATAAAGAAGGTGAGGAAAATTCCGTGATTTATGTTTTGTCTGACCAGGATGCTTCAGACCGGAAGCTGCTTACCACGATTGTGCTGCCCGACCAGAATCATGTGGGAGGGATTACCTGTGACGGCAGCCGGGTATGGATTGCGAAAAGTACGACAAAATATATCAGTATGATTACCTGTGAAAGAATACGGGAAGCAGTGGAGCTGGGGCAGGATACGGTTTTTCTTAAAGAGTATGACGCGGAACTGTATTGCGGAGTGACAGCCTCATTCATCAGTTACCAGGATCAGCGGCTCTGGATAGGAACCAGTCAGTCCTTCCTGACAAAAAAAGGCCAGCTGACGGTTTTCCGTATGCTGGAAGATGGAAAACAGTTCCGTCTGGCGAGGCAGTTTACCATGGAGATTCCGGCCCACTCACAGGGAATTTCATTTGTGGAAAACAATGGGCAGACCTATCTGCTGCTGAATACATCCAATGGCCGGTTCCGGGATTCAGTGCTTTATGTCTATGAAGAATTTATCAATGATGAACAGGTGATTCTGAGGGAAAAGAGTCAGTATATTTTTCCGCCAATGGTGGAAGAACTGACCAGCGACGGATCCTATACCTATTGTCTGTTTGAATCGGCCGCCACCTGTTACAGTACGGTCAGCGGGATGAAATGTAAGTATCCGGTGGACCGGGTCTGTGCTCTGGAAAACCGGCTTCTGGTGGAAGGATGAAAAAACCAGATGATTTTTGCCGGAGCGCGGCGGAATCATAAAACTCCCCTCTCTGGAAGAGATTGCCCTTCCGGGAGGGGAGTTCTGTGTGACAGAGGAAGAATGAATTACTCCTCCTCAAACATATCTTTGCCAAGACCGCAGGTAGGACATACCCAGTCCTCCGGAACATCTTCCCAGGCTGTGCCCGGTGCAATACCATTATCGGGATCGCCTGCTGCAGGATCATATACATATCCACAAGGACAAACATATTTCTTCATTGAAAATCCCTCCTATCTTTTCTTTACTGATGTTATCTTAGCATAAGTGCGGTTTCCTTACAACAGGAAAATATTGCGTTAATTTTGCTGATGCTGTTTCCGGTATACGCCGGCAGGCATACCGTTCTCTTTTTTGAATACCCGGCAGAAATAATTGTAATCGGCGAAGCCGCATTGTTCCGATATGGAGGAAACCGGGAGCGCGGTATTTTTCAGGAGCTCCCGGGCATGACTGAGGCGCAGGCATTTGATGTGTTTCGCCACGCTCCGGTGAAGGAACTGCCTGGAATAATCATAGAGCTTCCTCCTGCTGATGTGCAGATGGTTACAGATACTTTCAATGGACAGATCTCCGCCCAGATGAGTCAGGATGTAATCGTTAAGTGTAAGCTCAAAATTTTGTCTCTGGACGGAAATCAGGTTTTTGCAGAGTATGTAAGAAATACAGGATTCCATGATTTCGGCCGCGGCCTGGATCTGTATATCTGAGTGAAGCGGTATTCCGGAAACGGTATCCTCCCATTCCGAATCGGAAATGCCGGTATGAAGAAGCGCGCAGTGGATTCTTTTTTTCAGTTCCTCATAGGAAGGGGCATTGGAGATCTGCCCCAGCATGAGATAGCCCATAACCGTACCATCCGTGATAATTGGCGCGGTAGCCTCAAGCAGGCCCGCATGGCAGGTGTAGATCACGCATTCCCCGGATTTTCCGGAAGCTTCAAAGGATGTCAGATCAGAGCATCTGCACTTTGCGGATCCCTCGGCGGAACTGTTGATAATCTGGCAGAACCTGTTATCTTCCAGAGGATAATATGTGACCGGATTGCCTTCGTTGTCATACAGGGAAAAAAGCATACCTGTCAGAATATGGAAATTTTTCAGAAGCCTGTTTAACTCCTCTGTGTTGTACTTCAGGGTTGACATGGAAAACCTCCTTCCATTTTTTATTATATAGGAAAAAAGATAAAAAAACGATACGAATTTACAGTATTTGAAATAAAAATCACTATATTTTTTTCTGCGGGCATAGTACACTGCATCTGAAAATGTTTCAGGGGAGGACATGATCATGAAAAAAGAAGTAGTAGTAGATATGACAAAAGGGAAAATCGCTCCGCAGATTCTGAAATTTGCCATGCCGGTTCTGCTGGGTCTGGTTTTCCAGCGGATATACAATTTCGCGGATTCCTGGATTGTCGGACATTTTCTGGGTGATAATGCCCTGGCGGCAGTCAGTGTGGCCGGCGTGGGGATGTATCTGGTATTTTCTGTGATCATCGGACTGACTACAGGTGTTACGGTGGTGATGTCCCAGTATTATGGGGCCAGACAGGAAGATAAGGTCGTTGAGACTTTTTTCTCCTCTATATATATAGCGCTGGGAATGACAGCTATTGTAACAGTTGCGGGTGTTCTGCTGTCCAGACCGCTGCTGATTCTTCTGCAGACGCCGGAGGAGATTCTGGCAGAAGCGACCTGGTATCTGCAGCTGATCTGTGCGGGATCCGCAGGGACTATGCTGTATAACTGGATCTCATCTGTGCTCCGGTCCCTGGGCAATTCCGTTGTGCCATTGGTCTTCCTGGGGATCTCCAGCGTGCTGAATGTTGTGCTTGATGTTCTTCTGGTAGCAGTGATTCCGCTGGGAGTTGGGGGAGCGGCGATTGCCACCGTGCTGTCCCAGGTAATATCCGGATGGGCGTGTCTGGTTTATGCCTGGAAGATTCTTCCCATGCTGCGTTTCCGGAAGGAGAAAATGAAATTAAACAGATATATCGGAAAACAGATGCTGGCATATGGACTTCCGGCGGCGCTGCAGATGAGTATTATATCTGTTTCTGATATGACGCTCCAGGCGGTAGTCAATACATTTGGAACAACTCTTGTGGTGGCGTATGGAGTGTGCGTCAAGGTAGAAGGGCTTGGAATGCAGGTGGGAGATGCGCTGGGCGCCGCCCTGGGAACCTTTACCGGACAGAATACCGGAGCTAAAAATATCTCCCGTATCAGAGCAGGATTCCGGACTGCATTTGCAATCAATGCGATCGGATATGCGATTATATCACCAGTGATTTTTATTCTGGCGCCCTGGATTATGCGGCTGTTTACAGATAACGCGGAATCCATCCGTTATGGCGTGGAATATATGAGGATATTTGCACCCTGTCTGATCGGAGTCGGAATTCTTGTATTATTCCATAATCTCCTGCGGGCAGTGGGAGATGTAAAAATTACAATCTGGATGGGAGTCAGTGAAGTGATCACCAGAATCGGATTTGCATTTCTTTTTTCATGGATCTGGGGATATCATGGACTCTGGTTTGTTTCGCCGATTACCTGGTGGTGTGCGGCCGGTGTCGGCGCGCTGCGGTATATCAGCGGAATATGGAAAAGAAAAATTGAAAAAGAGCGGCAGGAACAGGCTGCTTTATAAAGACAAAGAAATGAAGGGGGACAGGAAAATGAAGCCTGTCCCCCTTCTGGATGAAAAAGAAAATATTAGCCGAAATATCTCTTGAGAAGACCTGCAAATGCCTTGCCGTGACGGGCTTCATCCCGGGCCATCTCATGAACAGTGTCATGGATTGCGTCAAGGTTTGCGGCTTTTGCGCGCTTTGCAAGATCAACCTTACCGGCAGTTGCTCCGTTCTCGGCAGCTACACGCATCTCAAGATTCTTCCTGGTGCTGTCTGTAACAACTTCGCCAAGTAACTCGGCAAATTTAGCGGCATGCTCAGCCTCCTCGTAAGCTGCCTTCTCCCAGTAAAGCCCGATTTCCGGATAGCCTTCTCTGTGAGCAACACGCGCCATGGCAAGGTACATGCCTACTTCAGAACATTCGCCCTCAAAGTTTGCTCTCAGATCAGCAAGGATATCCTCGCTGACGCCCTGGGCAACGCCTACAACATGCTCGGCAGCCCATGCCATTTCTTCCTTCTGCTCAACGAACTTGTCAGCCGGCGCCTTACAGATCGGACAGAACTCCGGCGCCGCATCTCCTTCATAAACATAGCCACATACAGAACATACAAATTTTTTCATGATTTTGTTTTCCTTTCTTTAAAATTTAATAATATAAAATCAGTTGAGTACAACTGGATTTATCCTTTTCAGATCAGTTTTTTATACAGGACGGGCAGATCCCCCGGAACAAAATAGAATGTCCAAGCACCCTCCCCTCAAAGGATTCCCCGGCTATGGCGTCAAGATCTCCGGGATCTTCCATATCCAGATCCAGCATGCTCCCGCACTGGTCGCAGCTGAAATGAATATGGGGTTCCGGCCTGGCGTCAAAGCGGTCCGGCCCGTCCGGCGTGGAGATCTTCTGAATCTCACCCAGCTCTGCGAGTAAAGACAGATTACGGTAAACAGTAGCCAGGCTGATCCGTGGAAAGTCCCTGCGGATATTCATATAAACAGTTTCGGCGGTGGGATGATCCTGCCGCGTTATCAGAAATTCCCGAATACAGTCTCGTTGTTTGCTGTGTTTCATCATGGTTAGCCTCAATCGATATTGATAACAGTTATTATTTTTATAATTATTATACTATCTTTCAGAAAAATGTCAAGCTTAATATCAGGAATTTTTTTATTTTTTATTCATACTATGTAAAAGAAAACAGTATGGAGTATTACAGGGGGATGTGTCATGCCGTCTTACAGACGTTTTGTTACATATCTGTTTCAATATGAACATGCAGTAAAAACCAGAAACTGTGGCTTTGCAAAAGTAGAGATCAGGCAGGGGCAGTGCAGGATGGAGATTCAGGTGAAAGGCGTGCCCGATGGAAGCGCAACAGTATATTTGTTTACAGGCCGGGAGAAAGGATTTTTCGGGGTGCCCGTCGGCAATCTGGGAATCCGGAATGGCGCGGGGAGTGGAATTTTTTCTTTTTCCACGGATCCGGCGGGAAATGCCGGCTGGCAGATGGAAGATATGAGCGGAATCTGTATCCGGGGAACGGAGGAGAATTTTGCTGCCAGTCAGTGGAAAGACGAAGACCTGGACTGGAACAATTTCCGGATTTATGAAAAAAGGACGGAGGATTCCGGAGACCAGACAGAGGAAAAGCAGCTGCTGCAGCCGGAAGAAACGGTGGATGAATACCGGCAGCCGGAAAAGGTCCGGGAAAAGAAGCAGGACCGGCAGGCGGAAATCCATGCCACCCAGACAGCTGCAGCCGGGGCCGTCCGGGAAGGAAACGGCAGTTATTCTGATCTCTGTGTGGATGCATGGGAGAAGCAGTGGAAACGGTTTTCGGCAGTTCATCCTGTTTTCTGTCCTTTTGACGAGGCACAGGATATTTTTGCCGTGAAAATGGATCTGCGGGATTTTAAGTTCCTTCCGAAGGAATATCTGTCTCTGGCAAATAACAGTTTTCTGCTTCACGGATATTTTAATTATAAGTATCTTCTGTTTGGTTACATGGAAGGGGAAAAGAGAAAATGGTTTCTCGGGGTACCGGGATTTTTTCAGAATCAGGAGCAGCTGCTGGCAGGAATGTTCGGGTTCGGGGAATTCAGAACCAAGCATACGACAAAACAGAAAACCGGAGAATTCGGGTACTGGTACCGCATCCTGGAGATCTGAGAAATATACCGTCATAAAGGGGAAGGCGCTGTTATTTTCCCCGATTTGGGGATAGAATATAAACTGTAAAGTGTGGTATACTGAAATAAATATAACAAACAGGATAAGATATATGGAACAGCAGGAAAAGTATATGAAACAGGCAATCCGGCAGGCGAAGCGGGCATATGCCCTGGGGGAAGTGCCCATCGGCTGCGTGATTGTATATAAAGATAAGATTATTGCAAGAGGATATAACAGACGGAACACCGATAAAAACACACTGGCTCACGCGGAGATCACAGCGATCCGGAGAGCCAGTAAAAAAATAGGCGACTGGAGGCTGGAAGGGTGTACCATGTATGTAACTCTGGAACCCTGTCAGATGTGTGCCGGAGCGCTGGTACAGTCGCGGATTGACAAGGTGGTAATTGGCTGCATGAATCCGAAAGCCGGATGTGCCGGATCTGTTCTGAACCTTCTGCAGATGGCAGAGTTTAATCATCAGGCAGAAGTGGAGCGGGGGATATGCCAGGAGGAGTGCTCACAGATCCTGAAACAATTTTTTCGTGAACTGAGGGGAAGAAACCGGGAGGAAAAGATTCAGAAACGGAAAAATCAGGATTTGTTCATTGAAAATTAATAAAGGAAATCTATTCACACTGTATAGAAATGTGATATACTAATTACGATAGACTTACCTTTTAAGGTCAGGAGGAATTGTCTTTTTTATGATAAGTGAACACGAAACCAGGACATGTGACAGGACAGAGAGAAAGCGTCCGGAAACAGGCAATCGTGCGTGGGATATCCGCCCATATCTGGCGATCGGGCTGACAACTGTTCTGGTGGTGCTGGTCTGTCTGGTAATATTCTTTTTTATTTTCCGTTTCCAGGGATTTTCGGATGGGGTAGCGCAGGTAATCGACAGTCTTCAGGCGATTATTATTGGCTTTATATTTGCTTATCTGCTGAATCCGGTGATGAAGTTTTTTGAACGGATTTATACGAAAAGACTTTCCGCGAAGCCGGGAAAAGTAAAAAACCGCCGCAGGTTTATCCGGGGGCTTTCCCTGGCATCGGCCATGATGGTTTTTATGGCAGTCATTTTTGTTCTGGTTATACTGCTGGTGCCGCAGCTTGTGCTCAGCATACAGGATCTGGTTTTTACCATGGGAGAGAAGATGGAGGCCCTGATTTCCTGGGTGGAGCGGCTGGTGCGCAACAGTGAACTGGAGGGGCAGATTGAGAATCTTGCCAGGGAGGGATTTGCTTCCCTGGAGAACTGGCTGAAAGACAGAATACTGAGTGACGGGGACGAGCTGGTGGTACAGCTGACTACCGGCGTAGTCAATATAGTCAGAATGATTTTCAACGCCATTGTCGGACTCATTGTTGCCGTATATGTTCTGATGACGAAGGAGCGTTTTGCAGGACAGGCCAAGAAGATTATCTATGCCGTGTTCCGCCCGAAGGCGGGCAATACAATCATGGAAGTCCTGCGTAAGGCAGATGAAGTATTCATCGGATATTTCATCGGATACATCATTGATTCACTGATTGTCGGATGTATCTGTTTTGTCGCGATGAGTATTATCGGACTCCCCTATGCGCCGCTGATCAGTGTGGTTGTAGGAGTAACGAATTTCATACCGTATTTCGGGCCTTATATCGGAGCTGTTCCCAGCGCGCTCCTGATTTTTCTGGTAAATCCTGTCCAGGCAGTATATTTTCTGATTATGATCCTGGTGATCCAGCAGGTGGATGGAAATATTATCGCGCCGCGGATACTGGGGAACTCCACGGGACTGTCTCCGTTCTGGGTTGTTTTCGCGATCCTTCTGATGGGAGGCTGTTTTGGCATTGCCGGAATGGTTTTCGGAGTACCGGTATTTGCTGTGATTTATTATCTGATCAAGCGTCTGACCGAGCATTTTCTGAAGAAGAAGGAGCTGCCGGCAGATACAAAAGAGTATGTGAGGCTGGATCATATAGACATCAATACAAATGAGATGAAGGAGCGGACAGAAGAAAAAGCAGTTCTGACGTCCGTAAAACACAATAAAAATAATAAAGAAGAAAAATGACGGTACAGATGAGGTGACATTGTGGATAAATATGAATATCAATTAAAGCTGGATCAACTGAAAAGTCTCGTGGCCGCCGGGGATTATGAAACGGCTGCGGAGATCGCGAATTCTATTAACTGGAAAAAGGTCCGTAATTCCAAGACCCTCACAATGGTGGCGGAAGTATATGAGAAGCTTGGCCAGTATGACGCCTGCCGGGATGTTCTGCTGCAGGCGTATGATCATTCTTCTGTCGGGAGGAATATTGTCAGCCGTCTGGCTGAAGTGGCTATC
Source organism: uncultured Eubacterium sp. (assembly GCA_964387345.1). Taxonomy (GTDB): domain Bacteria; phylum Bacillota; class Clostridia; order Lachnospirales; family Lachnospiraceae; genus Eubacterium_I. The sequence goes on from CAYLWI010000010.1 coordinate 24,191, forward strand.
AGGGCAAAGAATGTGGATGAGGCGGAGGAGTATTATCAGGAGTTCCTGGAGATTGCTCCTAATGATAACCGGAAATATATGCTGGCCTATAAAATCAGCTGCCTGAAGGATGCCCCCCTGACCGACCGGATTGCAATTCTGGAGGAACTGAAGGAGCAGGAATACACTGAAATGTGGGCTTATGAGCTGGCTGCGCTTTACAGTCAGGCCGATATGCGTGAGAAGTGTGTGGAGACCTGTGATGAACTGATTCTCTGGTTTGGAGATGGAGAGTATGTGGAGAAGGCTCTTGATCTGAAGAGAAGTTTCCAGCCTCTGACTCCGACCCAGGAGAAGAAGTATCAGAAGTTCCGCGCCCAGAAGGGTGTTGTGGAGATCAATGTTCCAAAGAAGGTGGAGGCCAGGATTTCAGAAGAGAGCGGATTGCCGGAACTGACTGTGACAGCCAGCAGGTTTAATACCCAGAATCTCCACGAAGAGCTTGCCAGAAGTATGCAGCAGATTGAGGATGCGACAGAAAAAGAAACGGTCAGCGATACGATTAAAAATATTAAAAAGATTATAAATGATATCCCTTATCTCAATGGGGAGCATGAGCCGGAGGAAACACCTGTTTTTGATAAGAAAAAGATTAGTGAAAAAGTAGATGAAAGCCTGAAGGCAGATTTCAGGGAGCTTCTGGAAGAAGAAAGGGATGGCCAGATCAGTTTTCAGATTCCGGAGAGCCAGATCCGTGAACAGCAGGTAGAAGGTCAGATGAGTATAGAGGACGTGCTGACTGAATGGGAGAAAACAAAGCGGGCAGCAGAGGCCGCCATTGCCGCGGCGGAGCAGAAGAAGCTGGATATGGCAAAGGAGCAGGCCCTGAGTGAAGCGAGTGAGATCATGAACCGGCTGAAAGCTCTGTTCCCTGTGCTTTCAGCAACTCCCGGAGAGGATATTCCCAGCAGGCTGGATACCGTGGCAGACACTCTGATCCCGGATGCGCAGGAAAAAGAAGACACTGCGGAGGCACAGTCCGGGGAGGAACCGGCGCGGGAGGATGCCGCGGCGGAACAGTCCCCGGCAGAGTCCGGAGAACCTGTATCCGGAGAAGAGGAGCAGGAGACCGCAGAGCGGCAGTCCGCAGCGCCGGAGTCTGCCGGAGAGCCTGTGCAGGAGGAGCCGGAGGAAGATAAAGCCGTGGAGCCGGAGGAAAGCGCCGGTTCCGCAGCGGAAAATAAAGCCGGGGACGCGACGGATCAGTCCACCAGAGAAATCCCCGATCTGTCCGGATTCAGGAAGGACGACGGGGAAGAGACTCCGGAAGCGGAGAGTTCCTCCGTCAGATTTGAAGAGCCTTCTGAGGATGAGGAGCTGGAGAAGATCCTGGCGACTGCTACCCGGGTAATGATGGAGAATTCCAATGTGGAAGTGCCGGTCAGCGGGGGAATACCTGCAGAGAGCAGGGCAGTGCAGGATCAGAAAGAGAATGAAGAACCGGAGATGGGGGATTCTGAAGATTCACAGGAGGGTCCTGCCGGAAGGTCCGGGCAGAAAAAGTCCGAGGATCTGAAGAAAGATGTTCTTACTCCGGAGGACAGAGAACTGTTTTCTTATTTCCTGCCGGTTCCTGGTATGGAAGACCAGATTGTCCGGATCCTGGAGGACGCAAAAAAATATAAGGGAACATCTATCACTTCCCTGCGTGGCAACCTGATTGTCCAGGGAGAAGAGGGCAGTGGAAAGACAGTGCTGGCGACCAGCCTGATCAAAGCAATCCAGAGAGTAGTAGGAAACGAGGACGCTAAAATCGGCAAGATCAGCGCGGCCGCGCTGAACCGGAAGGATTTTGCGACTCTGGTTCCAAAGATTGCCGGAGGATATCTGATTGTGGATAAGGCGGGAGATCTGACGGAAGAGACTGTTGTCCGTATGTCTAAAGTGATGGAGCGGAACACCCATGGAATGGTAGTTATCCTGGAGGATGACAGCGCAGGTATCAGGAAGGCTCTGGGGCTTGATTTTTCCTTTACAAAGAAGTTTACCGGAAAAGTGGAGATACCGATTTTTACCATCGATGAACTGGTGGATTTTGGAAAGTCTTATGCCCATGAGATGGAATGTGTGATTGAGGAGATGGGGATTCTTGCCCTGTATAACCGGATCAGCAACATCCAGAAGCTGGAGCGGGCGACCACCCTGGCGGAGGTAAAAGATATTGTGGATCAGGCAATTGAGAACGCGGAGAGCGGCGGTCTGAAAAAACTCTTTACCAAGAAGTATAATGAGAATGATTATCTGATTCTTCGCGAGAAGGATTTTGAAGGATAATAGATTTAAGGAGGACTTTATTATTATGGGGAACATTACTGAGTATGATATGTATCTGTTTGGAACAGGGGTGCATTATGACATTTATAAAAAACTGGGGGCTCATCCGGACAGAGAGGGGGGAAAAACAGGCGTAAGATTTGCAGTGTGGGCGCCCAATGCGAAAAAAGTCTGGGTGATCGGTACTTTTAACGACTGGGACGAAACCGCCAGCGAGATGAAGCGTCTGGAACCTAACGGGATTTATGAACTTTTTGTATCAAAAGCAAAAAAGGGAGATCTTTACAAATATCTGATACTGACAAAAGACGGGCGTAAGCTGTATAAGGCGGATCCTTATGCGAATTATTCTGAACTGCGTCCGGGAACAGCATCCTGTGTAACAGATATCAGCAGGCTGAAATGGACAGATGATGTGTGGATGAAGAACCGCGCGGAGAAAGAAAATATTTATACCGGCCCCATAAATATTTATGAAGTTCATCCCGGATCATGGAAACGCCATGCAGGCTATGAGGAAGACAATGGATTTTATACATACCGGGAAATGGCGGTGGAGCTGACAAAGTACGTAAAAGAAATGGGATACACCCATGTGGAACTGATGGGAATTGCGGAGCATCCTTTTGACGGTTCCTGGGGATATCAGGTGACCGGTTATTATGCGCCTACTTCCAGATATGGCACTCCGGAAGATTTTGCCTACATGGTAAATTATTTCCATAAGCATAAGATCGGAGTAATTCTTGACTGGGTGCCGGCTCATTTTCCCCGGGACGCCCATGGGCTGGCTGAGTTTGACGGAACCTGTCTGTATGAGTACGCGGATCCGAAAAAGGGCGAACATCCGGACTGGGGAACCAAGATTTTTGATTACGGAAAAACTGAGGTAAAGAATTTCCTTCTGGGGAGCGCTCTGCTGTGGGTGGAGCAGTTCCATGTGGACGGGCTTCGTGTGGATGCGGTGGCTTCCATGCTTTATCTGGATTACGGAAAGCAGGACGGCCAGTGGGTTCCCAATAAATATGGCGGCAAGGAGAATCTGGAAGCGATAGAGCTTTTCAGGCATCTGAATACGCTGATCCGTGGAAGAAATCCGGGAGTCATGATGATTGCTGAGGAATCGACCGCATGGCCGAGAGTAACAGGCAATGTGGCGGACGGCGGGCTTTATTTCACATATAAGTGGAATATGGGCTGGATGCATGATTTCCTTGACTATATGAAGCTGGATCCTTATTTCAGAAAGGACAACCATAACAAGATGACTTTCACCATGACATATAATTACAGTGAAAAGTATATTCTTGTGCTTTCCCATGATGAAGTGGTGCATCTGAAATGTTCCATGCTGAACAAGATGCCGGGACTGGGGATTGATAAGTTCCGGAATCTTATGTGCGGTTACACCTTTATGATGGGACATCCGGGAAAGAAGCTTCTGTTTATGGGCGGAGAATTCGGGCAGCTCAGGGAGTGGAGTGAAAAGAGGGAACTGGACTGGGAACTTCTGGAACAGCCGGAGCATGCCCATCTCCAGACTTTTGTGAAGGAACTGAATCACCTTTATACCAGATACCCATCCATGCATGAACTGGATGACCAGCCGGAGGGGTTTGAGTGGATTAATGCAAATGACGCTTACCGGAATATTTTCAGCTTTGTACGTCATGGCAGATCCGGAAGAAATAACCTTCTGTTTGTCATTAATTTCTCGCCTGTGGAAAGGCCGGATTATCGTGTGGGTGTTCCGAAAAAAAAGAAATATACGCTGGTTCTGGATGGGGATGAGGAGCGGTTTGGCGGCAATGGCAGGGAAAAGCCGCAGGTTTATAATGCTGTGAAGCAGGAATGTGACGGAAGGGATTTTTCTTTTGCCTACGAACTGTCTCCCTACGGAATTGCGGTATTTAAGTTCTGACAGGAAGCTATAGAAAGAAAAGATAAAATAATGTGGCAGCTATGCTGCCATATTGTTTTTTCGGGAGAAATATACACAGACAGAAACAGGAGAATACTATGGATACAATATGGAATACTTTATTACAGCTGGATGGACAGACGCTTTTGTTTATCCAGAACCATCTGAGGTTTGAATCGTTGAATTCTTTTATGATACAGTTTACAAAGCTGGGGGAAGCGGGACTGATCTGGATTATTATTACAGTTCTTCTTCTGCTTTTTAAACGGTCCAGGAGAGCGGGAATCTGCTCGGCGCTGGCCCTGATCGCGTCTCTGTGTGTGACAAATTTTTTCCTGAAGAATTATGTGGCGCGGGTGCGCCCCTATGAGGTAGTGGATGGGCTGACAAGTCTGCTGGGCTCTGTCAGCGGGTGGTCGTTCCCTTCCGGACATGCGTCTTCGGGATTTGCGGCAGCGGTGGCAATTTACAAGAGCAGACCCAGACGGGTGGGAATTCCCTGTATTATACTGGCAGCGCTTCTGGCATGGTCCCGGCTGTATGTCGGCGTCCATTATCCGTCAGATGTGATCTGCGGGGCTGTCATAGGAGCGCTTCTGGGACTGATTGTATTCTGGATTTTCGGAGAGAAGAAGTACAAAAGGAAAGCCAGGAGAAGGAGGCGGAGATGAAACTGATACATTGTGCGGATCTGCATCTGGATGCAAAAATGACAGCCAGTCTGACAAAAGAAAAGGCCAGAGAGAGGCGGAAGGAACTGCTGCTGACTTTTGAGAGGATGGTAAAGTTTGCGGCGGAGAACCAGGTGGAAGCGATTCTGATTGCCGGAGATCTGTTTGACACAGAAAATGTTTCAGCAACAGTTTGCCACAGGGTAGAGGAAACCATTTCCGGACATCCGGAAATCAGCTTTTTTTATCTCAGGGGCAACCATGATGCAGGTCATTTTCTGGCAGGTCTGAAGCAGCTTCCGGAGAATCTGAAGCTTTTTGGTGAAGCGTGGGTTTCCTACTCTCTGGGAACACAGGGGGAAATAACAGTATCTGGTATTGAGCTTTCGGAAAAGAACCAGGGAAGTGCATACAATTCCCTGGTTCTGGATCCGGGAAAGTTTAATATTGTAATGCTTCACGGGCAGGAGGCGGAGACCGGAGCGAAGGATAAGGCGCAGGTGATCCGGCTTAGGGAACTGAGGAATAAAGGGATTGATTATCTGGCGCTGGGACATGTCCACAGCTATAGAGAGGAGCCACTGGATGGAAGAGGCGTCTGGTGTTACCCGGGATGTCTGGAAGGCCGGGGATTTGATGAATGTGGAACGCATGGTTTTGTTTTACTGCAGGTTGATGAGATGACAGGGGCGTGTGTAAGGGAGTTTGTTCCTTTTGCCACACGGACGCTGCACAGGGTTAATGTTGATGTGAGCGGCTGTATGCGGACCGGTGATATGGCGGAGCGGCTGGAAACTGTGCTGGCTGAGAGAAAAATCCCGTCCGGAGATCTGGTTAAGGTTGTGCTGACAGGCAGCCTGGATGTGGAATGTGAGAAGGATCTTACTTATCTGGAGAAACGGTCTGAACAGGATTATTATTTCCTGAAAATCCAGGACGAAACAGGATTGCGGGTGGATGTCAGCGACTTTCTGCTGGATGAGTCCTTAAAAGGAGAGTTTGTGCGGCTTGTCATGGCTGCGGAAGAGATTCCGGAGGAGGAGCGCGCGGCGGTGATCCGCTGTGGCCTGCAGGCGCTGGCCGGCGAGGAGGTGGCGATGTGAGACTGATCAGATGTCATGTGGAAAATTTTGGGAAGCTGCGGGACTATACAGTAGATTTTGAGAAAGGCTGTAATATATTCCAGGAACCGAATGGCTGGGGGAAAAGTACCCTGGCTGTTTTTCTGAGAGTAATGTTCTTCGGATTTGGAGGAGAGAATAAACGGAAGGAAGCGGAGAATGAGAGAAAACGGTTCCAGCCCTGGCAGGGAGGCGTATATGGCGGGCAGATCATTTTCGAGACGGATGGGAAAAGATATCTGGCAGCAAGGATTTTTGGCAATAAAAAACAGAATGATGTGTTTGAACTGAGAGATGCGGATACAAATCTGGAGAGCAGGGATTTTACGGAAAATCTTGGCGAAGAGATTTTTCAGATTAACAGTGAATCTTTTCAGAGGACTATATTTATCGGACAGAACGACTGTGTGACTCATTCGACAGATAATATTAATGCAAGAATCGGAAATCTGGCGGATAATATGGAGGATCTGGACTGTTATGAAAAAGCGGCGGGGCTGCTGCAGGAGCAGATGAACCGGCTGAATCCCCGGAGAAAAACCGGGGAGATCTATCAGATCAATGACCGGATCACCAGAATGCAGACTGAGATTGCCGCGGGCGCGGTTCTGGGAAATACCATGGAGCAGGCGGATGCTGCAATCAGGAGGGAAACCGGACTTCTGGACAGGAAAACAGAGGAGCGGAAGTCGCTGGATATTCTGAGGGAAAAGGTCAGCCGGACAAAGGATCTGGAAGGAAAGAGGATGGTTTACCGGCAGTTGTGTGAGGACTGTGCAGAGAAAGAGGCGCTGGTAAAAAAGAAGGAGGAGGCTTTTCCGGGAGAAATTCCCCGGGAAGAAGAAATCCGGGAATGCATGGAAGCATGCGACCGGATGGAACAGGCCGGCCGGGGCATGGAGATAAGCCGTCTGACAGGGGAAGAGCTCAGATGTCTGGAAAGCTGGAGAGCTATTTTTGATGAAGATCCGGATGGGAGCGCTGGCGGAGCCTGTGAGGAAGGGGACAGAAACATGGAACAGCTCAGGAAAGAGGCCGGGGAAGTTTCTGAACTGATCCGGATGATGACTGAGGCCGGAAACCGGGAAAAAGTCCGTAGTATAAAGCAGGCGGCGCTGGAGACAATGAAAGCAGCCCGGAGAGAAGACCGGGGGGAAGAAAAGAAACATCCTGTACTGCTGATTGCGGGCGCTGTCCTGGCGGTTCTGGGAGGCATACTCTGTACCGGGTATGTGCTGCCGGGAGCCGGACTGATTGTGGCAGGCGTGATTCTGGCAGCGGCAGGGATTGTGGAACAGCGTCCCGGGAGATCCGGGGAAACTACTGAGAAAGATGATTCTTCTTTGCAGGCGGTCCGGGACATGGAGGAAGAACTCCGGCAGGATGAACTTTTTATAAGGGAAACGGAGCGGCAGGCGGCGGAATATCTGGATCGCCGGGGCGAGAATATTCCGGCTGCCGCAGTAGCAGACCGGCTTCGGGAAATTCTGGAAGAACTGATCGGGAAAGAAAAAGAAATGTCCGGCTTCAGAAGGCAGTACAGTGAACTGAAAGCCCGGCAGGAGAAGTATCAGGATTTCTGTAAACAGTATACTTCAGAACAGCAGGAGATTCTGGGGAAACTGCGGGGAATGGGATTTATCCCGATGGATCATTCCAGAATGCAGCTTCAGGGAATCTGGCAGGATTATACAGACTGGAAATACAGTTTCCACAGTCTGGAGGAGGCCCGGAGAAAAAAGCAGAAGTTTGAAACGGAAAATGATATGGACCGGATTTCCGCTGCTGCCGTCGGGACGGATATGCCAACGCTGGAGGAGCTGAACAGGCAGGCGGGAATTCTGGATGAAACCATAGAACAGATCCGGGGACAGCTGCGGGGATATGAGGATCAGATGGAAAGCCTGCGGGAAAAATACGATGCATGGACAGAAGAGAAGAATCTTCTGGAAAAAGAAAAGGAGAAACTTGCCGGGAAGAATGCGGATTACCGTCATATCTGTATGGCCAGGGAATATCTTGCCCGGGCAAAGGGGAATCTTACTGCCCGGTATATGGAACCTCTGATGGACGGTTTTTCCAGATATTATAATATGATTCTGGACGCCGGGGCGGAACGCTTTTCCATAGATGCAGACATAAATATTATGGCGAAGGAACAGGGAATGCAGAGGGAACTGCAGTATCTCAGTACCGGGTGGCAGGATCTGGCAGGTTTCTGTATGCGTCTGGCGCTGGCGGACGCCATGTACCAGGGAGAGAAACCGTTTCTGATCCTGGATGATCCCTTTGTGAATCTGGATGATGAAAAAAAAGAGGGAGGTCTCCGGCTCCTGGAGAAGGCGGCAGAGGAGTATCAGATTATTTATTTTACCTGTTCAGAGTCGCGGTCATAAAAAATTGTAAAAAAGGAATTGATTAAATAACTGTAAACAGATATAATGGACTGACGGGCAAAGACAAATGTATGTCTGGCAAAAACAGGATGAAAGAGGTAAAGCGAAGATGTTAAAGGTTGTTAAATTCGGCGGAAGTTCTCTGGCCAGTGCAGAGCAGTTCCGGAAGGTGGGAAATATTATCCGGGAAGATAAGGACAGGAGATTCGTAATCCCGTCTGCTCCGGGAAAGCGTTTTGACAAGGATATAAAAGTAACGGATATGTTGTACGAATGTTATGCCGCCGCGGAAGCCGGAGAGGATTTCAGCGACAAACTGGCGGCTATCCGCGCAAGATATGATGAAATTATCTGTGGACTGGGACTGGATCTTTCTCTGGATGAGGAGTTCGGGGTGATCGCGGAGAATTTTAAAGAGCAGGCAGGCTCTGATTACGCGGCGTCCAGAGGAGAGTATCTGAACGGTAAGGTAATGGCTGCTTATCTGGGCTATGAGTTTATTGATGCCGCTACGGTGATTCTCTTTGATGAGGATGGGGATTTTGATGCGGATGAGACGAATAAAATCATGGCGAAGAGGCTGGCTTCCTGTGAAAATGCAGTTATTCCCGGGTTTTACGGAGCATATGCGGATGGCCGTGTAAAGACTTTCTCCAGAGGCGGTTCTGATATTACAGGGTCGATTGTGGCAAGAGCCCTGAAGGCTGACCTGTATGAGAACTGGACAGATGTTTCCGGTTTTCTTGTGACAGATCCCCGGATTGTAGACAGTCCTGCTGTGGTAGACATGATTACATACCGTGAACTCCGTGAGCTTTCCTATATGGGGGCGTCTGTGCTTCATGAGGAAGCCATTTTCCCGGTGCGTAAGGCAGGCATTCCTATTAATATCAGAAATACCAATCATCCGGAAAATCCTGGCACCATGATTGTGGCGACCACCAGCAGAAGATCGAAATATACCATTACAGGTATTGCAGGTAAAAAAGGATTTGTTGCGGTGACTATTGATAAAGATATGATGAATTCCGAAATCGGATTCTGCAGGAAGGTGCTGAGTGTGTTTGAAGAGAATCAGATCTCCATTGAGCATATGCCCTCCGGTATTGACACCATGTGCGTTCTGGTTCATCAGGATGAGTTCCAGGAATATGAGCAGGTGGTTCTGTCCGGTATCCAGCGGGCGGTAGAACCGGATGAGATTGAGGTTATTCCGGATCTGGCGCTGATTGCTGTCGTAGGACGGGGGATGAAGGAAAACCGTGGCACCGCCGGCCGTATTTTCTCCGCCCTGGCCCATGCCAGGATTAACTGCCGGATGATTGACCAGGGATCCAGCGAGCTGAATATTATTATTGGCGTTTCAAATGAAGATTTTGAAAAGGCAATCAAATCTATTTATGATATCTTTGTTCTGACCCAGATGTAATCACAGGCTGCGGCCAGAGAGGATCGGACAGGGGAAAGTAATTTCCCCTGTCCGCCGCGACTGGATCAGTTTTTAAAGCAGATCTTCTTCCATATATTCTCTGTAATCATCTTCACAGGCAAAAAGCATATATGTTCCTTCTACAAATCCCATGTATCCGCTTTCTGTAGCATATCCTTTCATATTAATTACCCCGCTTTCTTTCTGATTTGTTTTGCTGAATAAAATATATTGAAATAAGTGTCCCGATATTGTCCCGCCATCTGAAAAAATTATGGTTTTGCCATGAACGGTGGGACGATTCCGGGACACCATCTTTTATAAGATACAGTCAGCAAATAAAACAGGCGATACAGAAGGAGGAACGAAATATGTGGTTATTAATTGCGGCTATTATTTTATTATTATTTATCTGGATATCCGGGGAAGTTGCGGACAGACTGCCGGAACATCATGGCAGAAAAAGAAATACAGCGAAAAGGCGTTAACGGAGGGAAGCTTCCCTTCGTTTTTTTGTGGAAAAACAAAACGGATTACAGTATAATGGGGGCAAAGAACAGGGAATTTCCAGTACAGCCTGCAGGAAGAGGGCTGGAAAATCAGAACCTGGGGAAAGAGGAGATATGGGATGCCGGCGGCACAGATCCAGAAAATGAAATTATTATATCTGATGAAGATTCTGACGGAGAGGACAGATGAGAACCATCCGCTGAATGCCACAGAGCTCTGCCGTATTCTGGAGGGAGAATATGATATTCCAGCGGAGAGGAAATCGATTTACAGGGATATTGCTGCTTTGCAGGAAGCCGGACTGGATATCGAGCAGAAGACAGAGGGGGCGCCGGGGTTTTATCTGGGATCCCGCCTTTTTGAACTGGCAGAACTTAAGATTCTGGTGGACGCAGTGCAGGCGTCCCGGTCAATCACCGGGAAAAAAACGGATGAGCTGATCAGGAAGCTGGAAAGTCTGGCCAGTCATGAAGAAGCCCGGCAGCTGCAGCAGCAGGTGTTTTTATATAAACGGGCAAAGACTGAAAATGAGACTGTATATTATAATGTAGATTATATTCATACAGCAATTTATACCAATGTACAGATCCGGTTTCAGTATACAGAGTGGACTATGTACAAGGAAATCCGTCTGAAGCGTAATGGCGCGTATTATGTAGTCAGTCCCTGGGCCCTGACCTGGGATGATGAGAACTATTATATGATTGCTTATGATGAACAGGCGGATCAGCTGAAGCATTACCGGGTAGATAAGATGCAGAAAATAGGGCTGCTCGCAGAAAAAAGACTTGGAAAAGAGCGGTTTGACGACTTTGATATAGTTGCCTTTGAAAAACGTACCTTCGGCATGTTTGGCGGCAGGGAAGAACGGGTGACGCTGGAATGCTGTGATTATCTTGCGGGTGTGATGATTGACCGGTTCGGAAGAGATGTGATGATAATCCCGCAGAAAAACGACTGGTTCCGGATCAGCGTACCGGTGACGGTCAGCCCGCAGTTTTTCGGATGGCTTGCGGGACTGGGAAAGGGAATCCGTATTCTGCGCCCGGATAGCGTGAGGGAAGAGTATTTTACCTGGCTGCGGGGGATATCTGATGGACAGGAATGAAGCGGGCAGGGCAAAAAAACAGTTGACTATATCATGTTTTGCCCATATACTTATTGTATCATTATTTTGGCGGATGCTGTGCAGGGGAGCGGGAAGAGGGATGCACAGACACCGATGTTTTGATCCTGCGGGATAAAATGTATAAGGAGAAAACAGATGGACGTAGACCTTGGTCACTTAAGAAAGCCGTGCGCCTGCGGGAAGACACATACTTTTGATGTGGAGGCGGTCTTTATAGAGGCCGGAGCAGCATCAAGACTGATGGATATTCTGGTTAATTTTCAGAATCCGGTGTTTATATGTGACAGTAACACGAGGGCGGCGGCGGAACCATTTCTGGAGGAAGAGTTTAAGGATTACCCGGTGATTGAGCTGAATCCCAGGGGTTTGCAGCCTGATAACCGTGGAATAAAAAAGGTGATGAAGCAGCTGGACTACTGTGACAGGGGACTGAGCAGTGTGTCTGTGGATGTGCTGGTGGCGATTGGAAGCGGTACGATACATGATCTGACCCGCTATGCGGCGGCAGAGTACGATATTCCTTTTGTATCGGTTCCCACAGCAGCCAGTATGGATGGGTATGCCGCGAATGTGGTCTGCCTGACGTGGGATGGCATGAAAAAGACAATTCCGGGAGTGTCTCCCCGATGGATTCTGGCGGATACGGAGATTTTTGCCAGGGCTCCGGGAAGACTGACGGCTGCCGGGGTATCAGATTTCCTGGGAAATTATACTGCCCTTCTGGACTGGAGAGTGTCACATCTGGTGACAGGGGAGTATATCTGTGTGGAGATATGTGAACTGCTGGAACATTCCCTGAAGGATGTGGAACGTGAACTGGACGACATCCGCGGCGGTGAGTGGGATGCTGTTGAAAAGCTGATGTATGCCCTTATTTTATCCGGGCTTATCATGCAGATGGCGGGAAGCCCCCGGCCGGTGTCCGGAGCAGAGCATATGACTGCCCATCTCTGGGATATGACGAATCTGAACAGAAAGAGAGACTCCCTTCACGGTGAGGAAGTGGGGGTGGCTATGGTTGCGGTGACAGATTATTATAAAAAGCTGGAGCGGGCGATCCGTTATGACCAGGTGAAAGTGCGGGGGGAGTCTGCAAAGGGGCTGGAAGTGCAGCTTCTGGAGAAGGCTTTTCCGGAACCGGCAGTCCTGGAAGGGATTCTTGCTGACAATGAGCCCAATCCGCTGGATGCTATTGACCTGGAGAAACTGGAGAGGCAGCTGGATGAGATAAGGGATCTCATTCATGATCTTCCCGACAGTTACGAGATGCTTCAGAGGCTGAATAAAGCCGGATGCGTGACCACGCCGGAGGCGATCGGGCTGACCGGGGAAATTGTTGAAAATACATTGCAGGTATCCTCTTATGTGAGGAACCGTATGACGCTGCTCCGGCTGTCAAAACTGCTGGAGAAGGCATAGTTCATATTATAAACAGAATCCGGAGTATCGGCCTGATACCCCGGATTTTTATTTGCTGAGATAATCCCAGATTTTAAATGACAGCTCATATAAAAACAGCAGTCTGCTGTCCGAGATGGATATATCCAGCAGTTCTTCGATTTTTTTGATCCGGTAAAAGAAAGTACTGCGGTGGATGTGCAGTGCTTCGGCGGTTCCGGTAGCGTTCCTGTCATGGGTCAGATAGGCGCGCAGGGTAGTGATGAATTCTGTATGGTATTCCCTGTCATAGTCCTGAAGCTGGAAGATATGATAATGAATCCCTGTTTCAAGTTCTTTATAGTCGCATTTGGAAAAAAGGTATTCCGGAAGAGCTTCGGTGCTGAAAAACAGAAGCTGGTCAGAGCCCGAGATATCAGACAGTTCCAGGGTGTTTTTTGCCTGCTCATAAAAAATGGGAATTTTAAGTATGTCGGCAAAAGGCTGGCTCAGACTTACCTTCAGATGGTTGTGAAGGGCAAACTGTTCCAGCGGACCGGTGAGATCCGGCTGAAGAAGCACGGGATTATCCTGGTTCAGCAGCAGGACAATATCATTTTTATATACCACAGACATACTGTCGGGATAGCTTTTCCGCAGAGCCGCCATCTGCCTCTGGTTAAACAGTTCGCTGTTATGGGGTTCCGTGCAGTACAGGATTGCAAGACAGAAAAACTTTCCCAGATGATGGTTCAGAACACGGAACCTGGATTCGATCATTTTGAGATTGCTGAACCGGCCTTCAATCAGTTCAATGAAAAATGTTTCATACTGAAGACCGGTCCGCTGGACAAAAAAGTCGTGCTTCTGCATTTCAATGGCGCAGACGTCAGCAATGGCCGTTGTCAGGCGGAGCTCATGTTCCGTGGCGTCAGCCCGGCCCGGCAGACAGACTGCCACATAGCCGGACATGACATGCTGGATCCGGATGGCGCAGAAGATCCAGTTGGTATCCGGATGGTCTTCCGTGCAGACAAAAAAAGCCTGATTATTCTGATAGATCTGATTTTCAATCTGAAGCCGCCGCAGGCTCTCTACTTCCCTGATGTTTAAAAAATGTCCTTCTTCACTGGTGTCAACTCCGTAGGGAAGCTGGAGCATCAGGGGAGAAACGGCAATCATACTGTAACCGGCGTCCAGAACAGAAATCGGACGTTTCAGAAATATCTCGGACTGCCTGACAATTTCCTCCAGTCCTCTGCCAGTATAAAGAAGATGGTACAGATCGTTTACTTCCTTCTGAAGCTGATCCTCAAATTTCAGACATTCAAGAATCGTCCGGAACAGCGCTGTCCCATCTGGAATTGCTTCCGCGAGAATCAGCGGGAATCCGGTTTCCGCCCCGCAGTCACAGAGGATCAGGGGAGGCAGAGGGCCGGATGACAGCCTGTCCATAAGAGCCCGGTTATGCAGTAAAGCTTTATCTGTACACAGATACAGAGTTTCGGGATCAGATATGACAGATGTCTGAAGCAGGTCGGCGCGGCAGACCAGACGTTCCCCGTCGGGAATGTCTGTAATCCTGATCTGGCTGTGTTCTGTTACCTTTGATAGAAGACCGGCTAATTTTATCATAATGGTTTCCTGTACGCAGTGGCTGGACTTTTGTTATTCGACAAATGTTGAAAATAAAAACACAAATCCAATACATTTTCAACGCTTGTCGGAAGAAATACTGACTATATTATGATATAATTTTCACAGAAAGTCAACAAATGTTGAAAACAGAAGGAGAGAAGATTATGGCAGTCATTACAATTGACGGTGTCCGTCTCGATGTGATGGATAACGAAAA
>CAYLWI010000011.1:0-37936 GCA_964387345.1 uncultured Eubacterium sp.
AAGGTATCCTCTGGAGGGTTTCCTTTCTTTTGGGCTGTTTTCTGCCCATCCAGATATTCTCTGATAGTCAACAGCACACTATATAATGTACCTTTTGATAAAAATGATGTCAACTATCCCTTCTCTCTTTTTATAAAATTTTCATTTTTCTTAATCATCTTTATCTTTCGATTTCTTCTTCCAGAAGTAAAAAAGCGCCCAGGGCGCTTTTTTATGAGCAAGACGATAAGCCGGGTTATGTCGTTGGATGATCATCTGTCTGGAACCGCCGTTACCGGCGGTCTCAAGCGACCTACCTGAAGCTGGCGGGCCACGTAAACGCTTCGTTTCGGTCTTGCTTCGGATGGGGTTTACATGTGCCCCGCCTGTTACCAGACGGGCGGTAGTCTCTTACACTGCCTTTCCACCCTTACGTCAGCAATGAGCCATGCGCACGAACCATGCGGGTTGCCCTGATTCATTCCACAATTTTCGTTACACGGCATTCGTTTTTCGCTTCATTACTTACACCATGCGGTCACTCGGGCTGCTCCGCAGCCTTCGTCACACGGCGCTCGGCGTGTCCGGCCAATGGCAGCCTTTGCCGTCCACAAGCAAGCCTGTTCCCGCCAAAGGCCATCACCGGCCGCGCATGGCTCATTGCTGACGCGGTATATCTCTGTTGCACTGTCCCTGGAGTCGCCTCCGCCGGACGTTATCCGGCATCCTGCCCTGTGAAGCCCGGACTTTCCTCACCTGCGGTCTTTCGACATCTGCAGCCGCGATCACCTGTCTTACTCAGACTTATCCCATACTACTACACTTTGTTCTGGTTTTGCAAGTATTTTTTTCTCACAGCTGTTTTCTCATACCCCAAAGCAGCCTCCGCCCATAAATTCCCGCAAAATGGAATTATGACCGATATTTTCTCCCGGCACAGGAAGGGTATAATCCAGAATTTTCAGCAGACGCTCCGCCTCCTCATACTCCGGGCAGTCACTGCTGATGTCAAACAAAAGCGGTTCTGCGTAAACTTTCAGAACAGCCAGTTCATAAATCAGTGCAGAATTAAACATCACATCTGCTTCTTCCTGATAAGGAAAAATATTTTTCTCCTCTCCTCTGCGCACGGAAGCCCACCGGGCCAGTGTTTCTTTTGCCGGAGTATTTCTGGTTCTGGCATCCCTTACCAGGCGGCGGATCAGCCGTCCGTCGGTAGTAGCCAGATTATTCTGTTCATCAATATTCAACTGGGTCAGGGCGCTGATATAAATCTTGAATTTACTTTCTTTTGGAAGCTGCCAGGACAATTTTTCATTCAGACCGTGAATCCCCTCAATCACCAGCACATCGCCCCCGCGCAGTTTTAAGGGCTGTCCACGGTATTCCCTGTGTCCGGTACGGAAATTAAATACCGGAAGAATCACTTCTTTTCCTGCAAGGAGATCTCCCAGACACCGGTTAAAGAGATCAATATCAATCGCTTCCAGGCACTCAAAATCATACTCCCCATTTTCATCTCTCGGCGTATCCTTGCGGTTAACATAAAAATCATCCAGGGAAATCGGATGAGGTCTCAGTCCATGGGCGGTCAGCTGTATGGACAGCCTGTGGGAAAATGTTGTTTTTCCGGAGGAAGACGGTCCCGCGATCAGCACAATCTTTTTTCCGGGATCTGCGGCGATCTGTTCCGCAATATCCCCGATTTTCTGCTCCATCCAGGATTCCTGGACCAGAATCAGATCCTGAATCCGTCCGGAAGCAATGACATCATTCAGATCTCCGATTGTACTCACTCCCATACTCTCTCCCCAGGCCACTGATTCATCCATAATCCCGAACAATTTATCCAGCGGATAAAACTCCGCCACCTTCCTGGTATCCTTATCCGGAAACATCAGCATAAATCCTCTCTGGTAAGGCAGCACATCGAAATATTTCAGATACCCGGTTGACGGCGCCATATATCCGTAATAATATTCCCGATACCCCATAAGATCATACAGATTTACCCGGGAACTCCTGCGGTAGCGCAGGAGAGCTGCCTTCTCCGGTCTTCCGATTTCTTTAAAAAAATCGATGGTCTCCCGGATATTCTGATTCTGCTTCCGGATGGGCAGATCCTGCCGCGCCAGCGACTGCATCTCTTTCTTCAGGGATACCAGCCATGCAGGCTCTGCCGGGACGAGCACCCTGTCTTTACGGAATTCACAATAATATCCCTGGCCAATCGAATGCTGTACAAACACATGCATATCCGGAAATAAATGATGGGCCGCCGTCTCCATCAGCAGCGTCACGCTCCGGCGGTAGGCGCTGCGTCCTGCTCTCTCCGCGGTAGTCACAAATTCCAGATCTCCATCCTGGAAAACCGTTTTTTCCAGCTCCCTCAGATGATTCCGGAACCGCACCAGCACAATATCATCCTGGAAATCCTTCTGATACTCCTTCGCAATTTCCCGGTATGGCGTCCCTTCCGGAAAAGACCTCTGCCCGCCATGAATATTCAATCTGTACTCCATAATATACTCAATCCTTTCCGGCAAACGCGTTCTCCTCCAGCATCCCGAGTCCCTCCTGGAGCAGTTCCCATCTCTCACCCAGATCCTCCAGACGTTTCTTCAGCTTCTCCTGTCTGACAATCTCCCCGTGACGGAACTGGAAAATCTCCCCGCTGCCTGCGTCCGGAACTGCAGAACTCATGATCTTCCTGTTAATCATGGCCGCGATTCCCAGCTCCCGCCGGATCCAGCGCAGCAGAACCGGATGCCGTTTTCTGAGAAGAACCGGGCCAAACTCATCCTCCAGACGCTGCCGTTCTGATGAACTCTTCGGCTCCTCCTCATCACTTCCTGCTTTATGCGCTTTTATGATGAAATAGAATTTTCCATCTTCTTCCACCATGTCCTCATCTATGATACGGTATCCTGCTTCCCGCAGGAAACGCCTGATCCGCGGAACTTCTGACTGGGGCTGCAGGATCAGTTCCGTTACACTCTGCAGCACATCCTTTCCATCCGAAAGAATCCGCTGCATCAGACTGCCTCCCATTCCCGCAATCAGCACACAATCCGCCTCGCCGGAACGAAGCTTTTCCAGACCGTCCGATAACCGTGTTTCTATTCTGTCTTCCAATCCATATTCTGCAACATGAGCCTCTGCTCTCCGCAGAGGCCCACAATTAATATCCATCGCTATGGCAGAGGGGATCGCTCCTGTCTGACACAGAAATACCGGTATGTATCCATGATCTGTCCCCACATCCGCCAGGCGGGCTCCCGGCGTCACCAGGGCGGCCAGAGCCGACATGCGGGCCGATAATTTCACCGCCATCAGTCCAGATAATCCTTCAGCTTGCGGCTCCGGCTGGGATGACGCAGTTTGCGCAGCGCTTTCGCCTCAATCTGTCTGATACGCTCGCGGGTAACATTAAACTCTTTTCCAACTTCTTCCAGTGTACGGGCACGGCCGTCATCCAGTCCGAAACGCAGACGGAGTACCTTCTGCTCCCGCTCAGTCAGAGTACCAAGCACTTCCACAAGCTGTTCCTTTAACAGAGTGAATGCCGCTGCATCCGCAGGTACCGGAACATTATCATCCTGGATAAAATCACCCAGGTGACTGTCTTCTTCCTCACCAATAGGCGTTTCCAGAGAAACCGGCTCCTGGGAAATCTTCAGAATTTCCCGGACACGCTCCACCGGCATATTCATCTCCTCGGCAATCTCTTCGGGAGTCGGCTCACGGCCAAGCTCCTGCAGCAGCTGCCTGGATACCCGGATCAGCTTATTAATTGTCTCCACCATATGAACCGGAATCCGGATTGTTCTCGCCTGGTCGGCGATCGCTCTGGTAATCGCCTGCCGGATCCACCAGGTAGCATAGGTACTGAACTTATATCCTTTTCTGTAATCAAACTTCTCCACAGCTTTAATCAGACCCAGATTTCCCTCCTGGATCAGATCAAGAAACAGCATTCCCCGGCCCACATACCGCTTGGCAATGCTGACCACCAGACGCAGGTTTGCTTCCGCCAGACGCTTCTTGGCATCTGCTCCCTTGTCTGCCAGCTTCTGCTCCGCTTTGATATCAGTCTCCAGTTCCGCCCTCTCCTCTTCACTGGCATCCTTCATGCGGTTCTTCAGAATATCAATCTTTTCCTGGGCGACTGCCCCCTCCTCCATATCCTTCGCAAGACTGATCTCCTCCTCAGCAGTCAGAAGAGGCACCTTGCCAATCTCCTTCAGATACATACGGACAGGATCTTCAATACTGATGCCATCCGGCACTGTAAGATCCAGCTTGTCCATCTCGATATCTGACTCCGCATCTTCGTCATCGATCAGAATGTCATCATCATCCGCAATCCGGAGTACATCCACATGGTTCGCCTCCAGATATTCCAGAACCTTCTCGATCTGCTCCGGAGGAAGCTCAAACTCTTTAAAGTAATCGCTGATCTCCTGGTACTCCAGCATATTCTTCTTCTTTTTCGCAATGGCAAGCAATTCCGGAAGCTTTTTATAAAACTGCTCCTTTTTGCTTTCCACGCTTTCTTTTACCTTCTGGTCGTTTTTCTCTGCCATGTTGTTCTTCCTTCCATTTTGTATCAACTATTCTGTCCTCAATCTATAGAAATATGCAGTTTTGCAATACTTTTCCGATCCTCGATCAATCGCTGAAGCCCCGCGGTATCTGTTGGTTCCAGATGCTTTGTCCTGTATTCAATACTGTGCTGCTTTACCCGCCGGACAGTCTCATTCAGAGCCTTCTCCCTGTCCTTTCCGGATTCCACAGCCCGGATCCTTGCATGAAACAGAGAAGCAATCTCTCTCTGCTGCTCCTCATCTGTAAACATACTGATGATTCCCGCCGGATTCAGTTCTCCGGCAGCATGCTGTTCAAACAGAATCTCTGCTGTCCGGCGGTATATTTCTTCCGTAAAATCCTCCGGACTGATGTACCTTCCTATTTTATCAAAAAGCGATTCGTCCTCAATCAGCCAGGTCAGAAGAAGCTTCTGGGACTTCTTTATTCCATCCTCTTTTTTCGGTTTCTCCCGGCTGCCGGCTTTAAAAGACTGGCTCCGGCTGATATCGCCGCTCCCACGGAGTCCCTCACTGTTTACCATTCCCCGGAGCTGCTCAAACCTGGTCTGGTAACGGACAGCGACGGCCTCTATGTAATTCTCCCTCTCAAGAGCATCCTGGAACTCCAGAATCCTTCTGGAAACCTGCCGGAAAAACTCTGTCTTGCTTTCAGGATCCGAAAGATCAAAATCCCGCTCCAGCATCCGGATCTCAAAGAGAAAACTGTTCTCCGCATTGTCAATCCGCTTCTGGTATTCCTCCGCGCCCAGCGCCTTTATAAACTCATCCGGATCCTTGTGGGGGCGCATATCAATCACCTTTGCGGTAAGACCGTTCTCCTTCAGTATGGGAATGGCTCTCAGCGCCGCCTTCACTCCGGCTCCGTCGCTGTCAAAAGTCAGATACACCTCCTTCGTATAACGCTTCAGCAGATTTGCATGGCCCGGAGTAAATGATGTTCCCAGCGAGGCCACCGCATTATCAAACCCCGCCTGATGGAGGGCGATCACATCCATATACCCCTCGCACAACAGAATATGGGACCGCCGGGACACCCTGGCGAAATTCAGCCCATAAAGATTCCGGCTTTTATCAAAAATCATTGTCTCCGGGGAGTTCAGATACTTTGGCTCGCCGTCTCCCATAACGCGGCCGCCAAAACCGATCACCCTGTTATTCACATCCATAATAGGAAACATCGCCCTGTTCCAGAACTTGTCATATCCGCCGCGCTTCTCATCTATGGTAATCAGCCCGCTGTCCTTCAGCAGATCATCAGAATATCCCTGCTTTTTCAGATATCGGTACAGATCATCACGATATTTTCCCGAGTATCCCAGGCCAAAATGCCGCATGGTTTCCGGCGTCAGCTCCCGCCGGGTAAAATAATCCAGGGCATGACGGCCCTGGGAACTGCGAAGAAGCATATAAAAATACTTCGCCGCCGCCTTATTTATCTCCAGAAGCTTCGACCGCCGGTCCGCTTTCTGCCGCTGGTCCGCGTTCATCTCCTGCTTCGGAAGCTGGATTCCCGCCCGTTCCGCCAGGCTCTGCATGGCCTCCTGAAAGGTGAAATTCTCATACTGCATCATAAAAGTCAGTACATTTCCTCCGGCTCCGCAGCCAAAACAATAATACATCTGCTTTCCCGGAGACACAGAAAAAGACGGCGTTTTTTCATTATGAAAGGGACACAGTCCGAAATAAGTACTTCCCTTTTTTTGTAAACGCACATAGCCGGAGATCACATCCACAATATCATTGCGGGAACGGACCTCCTCGATCAACTCTTCAGAATAAAAAGGCATTTTCTCTCCTGTCTCAACAACTGTTTCCCTTTATGACAGCCTTTCAATACACCTGCCACTGCTTCGGCAGAAAATATTCATTATACTTTGCGATAGCATACTGATCTGTCATACCGGCAATATAATCACAAATCACGCGGTCCCTGGGTTCTCCCTCCTCCAGCATTCTGAGATTCGTCTCTGAGAGCTGCTCTGTATGATCCATATAATATTCAAACAGCTGCTTCAGCAGCGCCATGGCCTTACCTTCTTCACCCTTCGCCACAGGATTGGTGTACACATGGGTGAACATAAACTGCCTCAGCTCCTGCATGGCCTGCTCCACCTCCGCGGACATGCGGATGGCATTCTGACGCTGACTGTTTGTAATAATATCATGGATCAGGGTATTCAGTCTCTCGCGTGTAGTAAATCCCAGGATTTCGCGAAGCCGCAGGGGAATGTCCTCCTCCCGCATGACATGAGCCCGGATCGCGTCATCAATATCATGATTTATGTAGGCAATTTTATCCGAAAGACGGACAATCTTCCCCTCCAGAGTAGATGGGTTGCCACTGGTCTTATGATTTAAAATCCCATCCCGTACCTCCCAGGTGAGATTCAGTCCCCGCCCATCCTTTTCCAGCTTTTCCACGAGACGGACACTCTGGATATTATGCCGGAAGCCGCCTTCACAGAGCTGATCCAGCATCCTCTCCCCGGCATGGCCAAAAGGCGTATGCCCCAGATCATGTCCCAGGGCAATAGCCTCCGCCAGATCCTCATTCAGCCGGAGCGCCTTTGCAATGGTTCTCGCATTCTGGGATACTTCCAGCACATGGGTCAGTCTGGTTCTGTAGTGATCTCCTTTCGGCGACAAAAACACCTGGGTCTTATCCTTCAGTCTGCGGAAAGACTTACAGTGAAGAATACGATCCCGGTCCCTCTGATAAACCGGCCGGATATCACACTCCGGCTCCGGCATATCTCTTCCTTTGGAATTCTCACTCAGTGAGGCAAAAGGACTTAAATACTCCCTCTCCCTCAGTTCCATCTGTTCCCGGATTGTCATAGGCAGAACCTTTCTATACAGGCGGGAAATTTCCCATCTGATATATAATTTCGGCAAAAAAGCCCGGTTTCCTTTTTATTTTTGCATTTTTTTCAATGAAATTTCAGATACATGCTCCCGGCGGCAATCTATATATCTTCAATCTGCCAGTCAATGGGTTCCGCCCCGTTCTTCTCCAGAAAATCATTGGCCTTGCTGAAATGTCTGCATCCGAAAAATCCCCGGTAAGCCGACAGGGGACTTGGATGGGGGGCTTCCAGAATCAGGTGACTGGGATTGTCCAGCATACTTTTCTTCATCTGGGCCGGTCTTCCCCAGAGCATAAATACCACCGGTCTGTCCTGGGCATTCACAGCCTCAATAATGGCGTCCGTAAACTGTTCCCATCCGATCCCTCTGTGGGAGTTTGCCTGATGAGCCCGGACTGTCAGCACCGTGTTTAACAGCAGAACCCCCTGCTCCGCCCATTTCACCAGATAACCGTGATTGGGGATCTTACATCCCAGATCATCGTGCAGCTCCTGATAAATATTCACCAGGGAAGGCGGGATTTCCACATCCGGTTTCACCGAAAAGCAGAGCCCATGGGCCTGTCCGTCATTGTGATAGGGATCCTGTCCCAGAATTACCACCTTCACCCGGGACAGCGGCGTCAGATGAAGCGCGTTAAAAATATCATCCGGCGCAGGAAATACCTTGCGGGTACGATACTCCTCCAGTACCTTTGTATAAAGCTCTTTGTAATATGGTTTGCGGAACTCCGCGCTTAAGGGTCCCGCCCAGTCATTTGTAATGGGAGGCATAAAATAATTCTCCTTTATCTTCTTACCGGCACGCCCCTGCCGGCCAGATAATTTTTCAGGTCCATAATTTCCATCTCTTTATAATGGAACAGGGAGGCTGCCAGCGCGGCGTCAGCCTTTCCCTCTGTCAATGCATCATAAAAATGCTCCATGGTTCCGGCCCCGCCGGAAGCAATCACCGGAACAGATACATTTTCCGCAATGGTACGGGTCAGCTCAATATCATAGCCCGCTTTGGTGCCATCGCAGTCCATGCTGGTCAGAAGAATCTCCCCTGCTCCCAGCCGGTCCGCCTTCATGGCCCACTCCACGGCATCGATCCCCATATCAATCCGGCCTCCGTTCTTATAAATATTCCAGCCGCTTCCATCTTCCCTTCTCCTGGCATCAATGGCGACAACCACACACTGGCTTCCAAACTTATCTGCCGCCTCGCTGATCAGGGATGGATTCATAATCGCCGCGGAATTTACGGAAATTTTATCCGCGCCCTCCCGGAGCAGCATCTTAAAATCCTCCACAGTACGGATTCCTCCGCCCACGGTAAAAGGAATAAATACTTTTTCCGCCACTCTCCGGACCATATCAACCACTGTGGCGCGGTCATCAGAAGAGGCCGTAATATCAAGAAAAACCACCTCGTCGGCGCCTGCTTTGTCATATGCCTCCGCGATCTCCACAGGATCTCCGGCATCTCTCAGATTCACAAAATTCACACCCTTTACCACACGCCCGTTATTCACATCCAGGCAGGGGATAATTCTCTTTGTAAACATCAGAAAACCTCCTTTTCAATGATCCGGTCAGTTAATATCACAGAAATTTTTTAATATCTGCAGTCCCACCGACCCGCTTTTCTCCGGATGAAACTGACAGGCAAATACATTTCCCTTTTCCACAGAAGCATGGATATGGGCGCTGTACTCAGTTGACGCCTTTACAATTTCCGGCTCCTCCGCCTGAAGATAATAGGAATGCACAAAATAAACACAGGGCTCCCCGGAAATTCCATCAAACAGCCGTCCATGATTCTCCAGGACCAGGGAATTCCATCCGATATGGGGAATCTTGAGCCCCTCGGAATCGGGAATCCGGACAATCTTTCCTTTCAGAATCCCCAGTCCTTCCACCCCGGGGCTTTCCTCGCTGCTCTCAAACAGAAGCTGGAGCCCGAGACAGATCCCCAGAAAAGGGATCTGCTCTTCTGCGGCCTTCCGGATCACCGCGTCCAGCCCCAGCCGTTTCAGATTCGACATGGCGTCCCCGAAAGCTCCCACTCCCGGCAGAATCACTCTGTCCGCCGAAAGAATCTCCCCGGCATCTCCGGTAATTACACTTTCCTCTCCCAGATACGCCAGAGCTTTCTGCACGCTCTTCAGATTACCTGCTCCGTAATCAATAATCGCTATCATAATATAAACTCTCCTAAAATCAGTTTTTTAATATTCCCTTTTCCGGGGATCCTGCGTTTAACGCATACTCAGTTCCATCCAGAACTCCACCCCGTCGGGATGATTGATCACACCGCATTTCTGGTGGAAAGAATCCATGATTGCCTTCACGATAGACAATCCTATGCCGCTGCCGCCATATTCCCGTGTATGGGCTTTGTCTACTTTATAAAACTTCTCCCAGATATGATCAATATCCTCTTCCGGAATCGGTTTCCCTGTATTAAATACGCTGACCCGCAGCAGATCCTCCTGCCTGGTATAAAAAATCCGGATTATCTTCTCTCCCTGACAGTGATTGATGGCATTACTCAGATAATTGGTAATTACCTCCTCCACCTTGAACTCGTCTCCCCAGACATAATAATCATCCAGACTGTCCGTGTCCAGAGTAATCCCGTTCTGTTCCAGAAGAATGCCGGAAGCGCTGGTAATCCCCCGGATCAGCTCCGTAATATTAAACCGGTCCATTACCACCTGGTCATTGCCAAATTCCAGCTGGTTCAGTGTCAGCAGCTTCTTCACCATCCGGTTCATCTTCCCGGCCTCATCAATGATGACCCCGCAGTACCAGTTCCGGCTTTCCTCATCGTCATTGATACACTCCTGCAGACCCTCCGCATAGCCCTGGATCAGCGCCAGGGGCGTTTTCAGTTCATGGGATACATTAGAAAGGAACTCTTTGCGCATTTCATCAATTCTGGTCTTCTTCTCTATGTCCCTGGTCAGCTCCACATTGGCCGACTTCAATTCAGAAATCGTCCGCTCCAGTGTCTCTGACAGGCGGTTCATATGATTTCCAAGAAGATCAATCTCATTTCCTCCCGTAACCTGGTCTTCCCCGTCAATCACCGCCAGCTGCCGCCGGGCAAACACAGACTTCAGGGTCAGCCCCGGATCATACTTCCAGCCGTCATGGACATACTTCGCATTAAAATCCAGCTTTACCATTTTCTTGGAAATATCTGTCAGCTGAAGGATCGGCCTGGTAATCCGCCTTGCCATAAATCCTCCCGCAATACAGCTGATGCCGATTGTGGCCAGTCCCACAATCAGCAGGAACCGGTTAGAGATAGAAGCGCTCTCCCTCAGACTCTCCACGGCGGTTCTCATAAGAATTACATTCCCGTTTTCCAGAGTTCCCACCAGCACCAGATACTCCGAATGCAGACGGGTATCATTTTTTATCAGCATCTGGTAATTATTTCCCTCCGCCACCAGATCCAGCTGATCGGAATTCAGAATTGTATCCCACAGTTCCTCCTTCAGCACAGTAAAATCCAGAGTGGAAGAACGCACTACCTCACCGCTGGAGGTAAGCACTACGGTAATAATATTTCCATTGGCACAAATATTTTCAAAAGTAACGTCGAAATCCGCCGATAACAGTTCTCCATCACCGCTGGCCTCAGAAATCATCTGATATCCCTCTATCATGCCGGCTTTTTTCTGCATGACATAATACCGCTCCAGAAGAGTAGCGTTCAGAATCCAGCAGACTATGATAGCCGCCGCAACCAGGAAAAATATCATCAGCATGATCTGACGTGTCAACGAACGTTTCTTTTTCATACTTCAAACTTATATCCCATCCCCCAGATGGTCTTAATATATTCTCCTTTATCTCCAAGTTTGCTGCGCAGTTTTTTCACATGGGTGTCAATCGTCCTGGCGTCTCCAAAATAATCATAATTCCATACATGATTCAGAATCTTTTCCCGTGAAAGGGCTATTCCGACATTTTCCATAAAATAGGATAACAGCTCAAACTCTTTAAAGCTCATCTCTACTTCTTTCGTACCATCCAGCGTTACTGTGTGGGCCGTTTTATCCAGACGGATACCTCCCACTTCAAGAATTCCGTCTGTGGAAAACTGGCTGGTTCTGCGCAGAATCGCCTCCACTCTGGCTACCAGAATTTTCGGTGAAAACGGCTTGGATATATACTCATCCACTCCCAGTTCAAAGCCCATCAGTTCATCATTCTCTTCCCCTTTTGCCGTCAGCATGATGATCGGCACCTTTGAAGTCTCCCGGATCTCCCTGCAGACCTCCCAGCCATTGATCTTCGGCATCATTACATCCAGGATGATCAGCGCGATATTCTTTTCCTCGTAAAAAACATCCAGGGCTTCCTCCCCGTCTCCGGCCTCCAGCACATCAAAATCCTGCTTTACCAGAAAATCCCGGACCAGCTTTCTCATCCTTCTCTCATCGTCTACTACAAGTATTTTTAATCGTTCCATATCAGTTCTTCCTCCTGACTGTTCTGAAAATAATCTGAAAACATAATATTTCAGCGTTATTATGACAGAAATCTATGTTGGAAATGTGAACGTTTCGTCCGGCATCAGGAATAAACTTCTGTCTGATATTTTCTCAGATTTGTCAGCATCCGCTCCAGCTCTTCCTCTGTGGCCGCAAAGGAAAATCTTACGCAGACCGTCTCATCCTCTCCGTAAGCGCTGCCGGGAACGCCGGCAATCTTTGCTTTTTCCAGAAGTTCATTACACAGAGTTTCGCTGTCCAGATCCGTATCAAATCTGATCCAGGCATAAAATGCTCCCGCCGGCGGGAGCAGTTCTGCTCCGGGGATCCCCTTCATACCCTCCACCAGAAGATCTCTCCTCTTCTCATAGGCCTGCCGCATTCTTTCTGTCTCTTCACTACACTCCAGCGCCGCCAGCGCTCCCTTCTGCAGAAATCCGCTGGTACAGCTCATGGAATGCTGGAACAGTTTCAACACAACCTGATACAGTTCCGGATTACACGCCAGATATCCGATCCGCCATCCTGTCATGGCGCTGCTCTTGGAAAAACCATTGACTACAATTACCCGGCCGGCAAATTCCGGGAAAGAAGCCATACTGATCACCCGGTTCCCATCAAAAATCACTTTTTCGTAAATCTCATCAGACAGAAGATACACCTCCGGATGATTCCGCAGAAAGGCGCTGATGGCCTCAATGTCAGAAGTCCTCAGAATCCGGCCTGTGGGATTATTGGGATAATTAATAATCAGAAGCTTTGTTTTCTCTGAGACTGCCGCCTCCAGAGCCTCTTCCGTAATCCGGTAATCCTCTTCATACTTCAGATGCACAGCCACCGGCACTCCGCCGCTGATCTGCACAATCGAAGGGTAGGAAACCCACCCCGGAGCCAGCCAGATCACTTCATCTCCCGGATTTACCAGGGCCCGGACTGCCAGATACACCGCCATCTTCGCTCCCGGAGTAACCAGAATCTGATCCGCACTGTAAAAAGCATGGTTTTCCTCTCTCAGCTTCCTGGCAATGGCAATCCGCAGATCCTCATTCCCCCTGCTGTCCGAATAGTGGGTATTCCCGGCGGAAAGCTGCCGGACTACTTCCCGGCAGACTGGTTCCGGCGTAGGAAAATCCGGCTCTCCGCCGGTCAGATTGACAATACTATGATCTGTTTTCTGCATTTCCTTCGTTTTCGCCAGAAGCGTCACCGATTTTGATGGTTCTACATTGCTGATTTTCCTGTTGTAACTCATAGCCTCTTTCCTTCTGTTTTCTATTCCACAGACCTTACGGGTATTTTCTATTATTGAGCGGACCTGTTATACATGTCCACTGAACTCATCGTCCGTCTCCGGCTCTGATTATAGCACACCCGGACTGATTATTCCATACATACCCGCAATACTTCTTTCCTCTGCATATTGACTGTTATTTCTTTCCCGCTCCTCTCTTTTATCCATTTTTTGCATAAGAAAAGCTTTGCTTTCCACCGTACGTCATGCTTTTTATACAAAATTTTACTGAATTCCCGCTCTTCTGATGCTAAAAGATGATTTGACTTTCCAGAATCCGAACTTTATAATAATATATATAATTCTGAACAGGAGGCTTACATAATTATGAAGATTTTAGGTGTTTCACTGGGAACCAGGAACGGCAGCAATGACGCCATGTGTAAGGAAGCCTTGATCGCAGCCCAGGAGATGGGCGCCGAGGTATCTTTCATTCATCTGCTTGACTGGGATATCAAACATTGTACAGGCTGTGTGGCATGTTCCCGCGGTCTTGTTATGGGTAAAGGAAATATCTGTACCCAGAAGGATGAGTTCGATGATTTCCGCGATCAAATTCTGGATGCGGACGGCATCATCTGGGTGGATCCGATCTTTGAGTGCGGCGCCAGCGGACTTGCCCACAACATCATGGACCGTTTCGGACCCCGTATGGATCGCGGTATGAACCTGGTTGCCCACCATATTGCAGAAAATGATCCCACTGGCAAGGCAAAAGATGTGGATCCCCGTCTGCTGGATCACAGATGTATCTCTTTCATCGGTATCGGCGGCTCCGACTGGGCTACCGCTATTGAGTATGACAACTCCATTCTGGCTCTGTCCGGCGGCTGGACCATTATTGACAATAAGAAATTCGCATGGTCCAAGAATATCATCATGGAAGATGAGAAGGTTGAGGAGTGCCGTCAGGTGGGACGCAACATGGTTGAGGCCCTGAAGGTATTCTTAGAGGTTAAGAACGATCCCGATTATGAGAAGAACTATAAGACCCAGCTCTGGAAGGGCGAAAAGGGCGTCTGCCCCCACTGCCACGGAAAGAACTTCTACTTCCCCGGCCAGACCGACGACGTTATCTGCATGACCTGCGGTATTGAAGGAAAGATGGCCATTGTAAACGGCGAAGTACAGTTTACATTTGACGACGCGGCTCTTGCACACGCGCATGATCTTATGTCCGGCAAGTTCGCTCATGCCGACGACATCAAAGAGAATGAAGGAAAGGCAATCGCCAACCGGAAATCCGATAAGTTCAAAGCGAGCGCCGAGCGTATCAAATCCTACCACATCCCGGAGATTCTTCCTCCTTCCAGAGTCTGTAACCAGTAATCTGTGAAGCATTTTTATACTTAGTTTGTAAAGAACCGCTGCCATGCACCGGTTCTTTCTTTTCTTCTCTTCCTGCTGATTGCCGCCCATACAGGTATTCTCTGGAGGATTTTTTATCGCCGTCTGATCAGACATTTCCGTTTGTTATTTTTCTGTCTGGAAATCATCTCCTCATCCTTTGCTAAAATATAAAATTTTAAGTCCTTGCATTTCCATCGGAGAAGTACTATAATAAATTGCATGGAAGCATAGCTCAGCTGGGATGAGCGTTCGCCTCACACGCGAGAGGCCACGGGTTCGAGCCCCGTTGCTTCCATTTTTTATTGCTTTTCATTACAAAGAGGCCAGGAATCCGACGATATCCCATCTGCACACAAGGAAGCACAGAACCGCCAGCACAATCATAACCAGAAGCGCAGCCAGGATTTTCTTTTTACCGCTTCTGCGGATCCCGAAAAAGAATGCCGCCACAGGCACGAGAACAGCCACAATCCATAACAGCAGCATCAGAATACCGAAAACGCCCGCCAGATTCTCATTGAAGGTACTGTCCAGCAGATGGACCTGTCCGCTGAGACA
Source organism: uncultured Eubacterium sp. (assembly GCA_964387345.1). Taxonomy (GTDB): domain Bacteria; phylum Bacillota; class Clostridia; order Lachnospirales; family Lachnospiraceae; genus Eubacterium_I. The sequence goes on from CAYLWI010000011.1 coordinate 15,149, forward strand.
CATATATACAACTGTCAGCCAGAGGGGCGACAGGAACGCCATAATATAGTCCCAGGTTCCTAAAACAAACAAAATTATTTTCTTCATAATATGTGATCCTCCGAAATAAATTTACTCCCGCGGGAATTCTCTATTCGCCATCTTATATATCTGATACACGTCTTCTGCCCTCAAAGGCCGTATGACAGAAAGCACAACGCTGTCATTCCAGGTGGCGTCCATTGACATTTCCCTCAGCTCCCGCTCTTCCCGGATACCGGTCAGTTCATCCAGGCTCACAGGCATACCAATCTCCCGGAAATAATCAACGGTCCGGCTGATGGCCTGCTCTGCCGCTTCTTTTTTATTGTCAGCGCTGATTCCCCACACAGACTGTCCATAATGGCAGAACCGGTCAATATCATTTTCATAGACATATTCCGCCCAGGAACCCCAGACCGCAGTCAGCGAAGCTCCATGCGCGCAGTCGTACTTTGCTCCCAGAGCGTGCCCCAGCTTGTGTACGGAGAAATCTTTCTGCCGTCCAAGACCTGTGATACCGTTGTGTGAAAGACTTCCGCACCACATAAGCTCACTCATGGCGTCATAATCATGAGAATCTGCCATTGCCCTGCGGCCGCTCTCTATCACAGTCCGCAGCAGCCCTTCCGCGATCTCATCCGTCATACGGTTACGCTGATCCGGAATAAAGTAGCGTTCCAGCGTATGCATCATAATATCCGCGATTCCGCACGCAATCTGATACTTTGGCAGGGTATAGGTAAGCTCCGGATTCATAATCGAAAAAACAGGCCGGTTCAGCTGCGTTCCAAGTCCGGCCTTTTTCCCGATCCGGGTATTCGTAAGTACCGCCGAATCACTGGTCTCACTTCCCGCAGCCGCAATGGTCAGAACCGTTCCGATTGGCAGGGTTTTCTCCAGAGGAAACTTTTTTGTCCAGATGTCCCAGAGATCCGCCCCCGGATTCGCCGCTCCGTGGGCAATCGCCTTTGCCGTATCAATCACGCTTCCTCCTCCGACTCCCAGGACAAAATCAATTCCTTCCCGAAGCGCAAGTTCCACTCCTTTTTCTGCATGATCCAGTCTGGGGTTTGGCTGCACGCCGCCAAACTCCGCCCAGGCGATTCCTTCCTTCTGCAGGGAACTTTCCACCCGGTCCAGCAGTCCGCTCTGCTTTGCGCTTCCGCCTCCGTACACTACCAGTACTTTCGTTCCTCCATGCTGTTTCACTTCTGTTCCCGCCATAAGCTCTGTCTGTTTTCCAAATATTATTTTTGTAGGCAGATGAAATTCAAAATTCTGCATATGATGTTTCCTTTCATTCTTCATGTTTTATATAGCCGGTGAAAATCTGATGATAAAAAATCTTTTATACACGCACAAAACGCTGCTTAGAACTTTTCGGCTTTTCAGGCATTGTCATGTGTAGTTTCCCCTGATTGATCAAAGGTTGCACAAGAGTGGACATCGTGTAATAACGGGACAGCCCGGTAAACTCCACCAGTTCCGCCCTGGATCTCGGTTGCTCACAAAACTCAAGAATGGCTTCCGACAGATTTGTCTTATCATTGATGCTCTCAGCCTTAAAAATGTTGTTCTTGAACACTACCGTAAATTCCCCATGCAAAACAGAAAATACCGGAGCCGGCAAACCGGCTTCCCGAAAAGCTGTTCGTATAGTTGGAATCCCTGAATATCGGTTTTCCGTAATCCGTAGCAATTCCAGTATATTTGCAAGGGCAGCGTTCCTTGTTTCCGGTCGCACTTTCCCCAGAGAGTCAATGGTGATCTTTCCATACAGGCCGCCGCTGTTTTTAATTTCCATCCGGTCTCTGTACATCTCTATACGAATCGGCACGTTCTCAGTATGGGAGCTGTAGTCCCTATGAACCAGTGCATTTAATATCGCTTCTCGGACGGCAACCGCCGGATATTCGTCTTTATCATGACGCATCCCATCTTCGCCGATCACAGATTTCGTGCGGCTGTTGGTACGGACAAAATCTATTGCTTCCCTTAGCATATCTGGTATGGAACCGGTTATACGTTTATTGTCAATAAACCGCTCGCCGTCTTCTCCAGTACTGCCGATTTCCGTTCCTGGTACAACAACTGCTGTAATACACAGCTGTGGAAAATATGTCTGTGGATAAATGGAAAATACCATCAGACCAGCCAAAGTAGGAATACCCTTATTTGTCACACCCATAAGCTCCAGAATCTCCTCATCTGAAACATGGTCAGCCAGGTTCTTTCTTTCACGTTTTACTGCTTGCAGGTATCTTTCTAATCGTTCCTTATCAAAAAGCTCCGTCCTTGCGTAATCAACTACACGAAGGTCATCCCGAATCCTTTTCCGGAAAGCATCGTAGCTGTACACCTCATATTCACTCATAGGTTCGTCAGACTCGCCAACACGGATATAAGAACCCTTGATCCGCCCGACACCTTTATAATAGACGGGACGCTCCGCTATATCAACACCCGGAATCTCTGCAGACACGATGATTTTCCCATCAATCTCACAGACCGTAAACAAAGCGCGAACAGACGGTTCCATCTGCTTGCACTGCTCCGTAACCTTTTTCTGCAGATCCTGCGGGTCATATACTCCCACAATTTTGTAGTCATCGCTTTCATCTATTCCAAACACAATGATCCCACCCTGATCCTGATTGGAAAAAGAGGATAATGTATCAAACAGGCGTGTGGGACAGCCGTGCACCGCTGCTTTTAATTCAATGTTTTGTTTCTCCGTTTTATGTCGCTGAATTTCCAGCGCCAGAGTTCTCAGTTCTTCCGCTTGCATAGATGAGTCCTCCTTAACTAAATCTTTGTCTTTGCAATAAAGAATAGCAACTTTTTTTGAGTTTGTCAATTATTTTGGCAATAAAAGCACAAACTTGACAACTTATTTTCATACTTTGACAACACTTTTCAAATTTCATACATGCGGGAACTTCCTCCTTCTTCTTAATAACAAAAACCACAATACATTTGTTCCGAACGTATGTCTGATTACTTTTTTGATTACCTTTTTATTCCGGATATAAAAAAAGCCTTGATTTTCAAGGCTTTTTTCATGGAGATGAGGGGAATCGAACCCCTGTCCGAAATCCTGTCCACCGTCCTTCTACGGGCGTAGTTTCCGTTTTTTCATTCCCTCCGCCGAACACCCGGAAACGGGTTTTCGGGTTCAGTAGCTTCATGATACGCCCTTATGCGCAAAGCTTTGCATAAGTCGTTTCCTGCATAGTCGATGCCTGGGTCTTAAAGTGCAGGTGCCCTAAGTCAGACAAGCTGCGATTAGGCAGCTACTGCTAAATTTCTATCTTCAGCGTTTATTTTTAATTTTGACATTTAACGCATCTCATGCGGCCCGCTTCTCCAGCTTCAAAAACCCCGTCGAAACCAGTACATCCCCCGATCAGTAACGGATGATGCCGCCAAAGATAGTATCTGCTTCAGATTTTTTGTAAGAAAGAAAAATCCCTTTAAAATCAAGGCGACTTCAAAGGGTTTCTTTAGTAGCGAGAGAGAGACTTGAACTCTCAACCTCCCGGGTATGAACCGGACGCTCTAGCCAGTTGAGCCATCTCGCCAGATATATGGGACCTATAGGGCTCGAACCTATGACCCTCTGCTTGTAAGGCAGATGCTCTCCCAGCTGAGCTAAGATCCCATACTTTTACAGGAACTTCCGTTCCCGACGACCTGCTTATTATACTATCTTATATCCGTATAAGTCAAGCACAATTTCACAAAAAATTAAAGTCATAAAATATCAAAAATTCAGCGAATCTGTCTCACAATTCCTTTAGACATTTTCCTTCAGCTTCAGCAGCCAGAAGGTTGTCTTGTTTTCCGTGGAATCCTCTATATTCTCCGCAACCAGTTCAAGTCCCCAGGATCTTCCTGCACTGATGCTGCAGATCACTGCTGTAGTCTCCGGAAGTTCTCCTCTGGCCAGCCATTCCGCGCCAATCGCGGTATCCTCAATCTCTTTCTCGGAAAGCCATGGCCACCGCTGCGCCCTGCTGTGATCCGTCTGCCGCAGGGCCTGGGGATGCGTCGCCACCTCTGTCAGTCTGTCCAGATCCACTCCCGGCTTTTTAAAGAGACAGTGATGGATCGGCAGGACAAACTCGTCAAGCTTCTCATAGGATACTCCGTCAAAGGCCTGTACGAATTCCGACACAGGCCCGGCTGTGGAATTCCGCACTCCCAGAACACCATAAGTCACGCTGCCCTCCCGCATGGCATCCAGTATATTCTTTGCACAGACAAGAGGTACCAGCTCTGTCTCTGTCATACCATTCTGCTTCAGCAATTCTTCTGCGGCAATCTCCGAAAAGCTTCCGGAGATCCCCATATAACCTGCTTTATCCATCCTCTTTCTCCTTTATCCATTCTATTTGCGGCAGCATCCGGATCCGGTTAACTGACCGGATTGTATCTGTATCTTCCTTTCCTGCAGAGTTCACTTCAGTTTCATGGGAATTCCGCAGGTCACCCGGTATACAGCCACAGCCTCTTCTGCCAGTTTACAGCAGATCCGTCCTGTAACCTCACGCCACTCCCTGTCAGAAGCATCCACGGGCACCACCCCGCAGCCCAGCTCATTTACCGTCAGAATCAGATGGGAATATTCCGCAATCCATTGTCCAATCCCTGTATATGGATCCTTCTTCTCACGGAGCAGTTCCGCAATCCGGAGATGAAGATCCTCCAGAATAGTCCATGAAGAATCCGGCAGCTCTTCCGCCAGCCGCCGGGCAAATTCTGATTTCCCCTGCCAGGCGCCTCCGGTAATCAGGATAATCCGGCAGCGCTCTGTCTTTTCCTTTAAAAAATTCTTCTGCAAAATCCAGATCCTCTTCTATCTATAATATCACAGCTTCGCTTAATATACCGTCGCGTACTGGACAAACACCATGACAGCAGCCATCACAAGTTCACATATCTGAAGGAAAAAACCCTGGATATCTCCTGTAATGCCTCCAAATCTGCGGAGAGCCATTCTGCGGCAGGCCGCGCACACACACACCGCCGCCGCTGCCCCGCAGATCCCCCGCCGCCAGTCCAGCAGAATCATTGCCCCCATGCACACCGCCGCTTCCAGCGCCAGACAGATCCGCGCCCGTTTCCGGTCCGCGCCGCTGGCAAAGGCCGCCGCAAGGCCGGTTTCCTTTGCGCAGGGAAATGTACAGATCCCAAAGCCGCTGAGAGCGCGGCTCAGCACAAACCCCAGGGAGAGGACAGCCACCGAATCAGAATCAATTTCTGTCCACAGCGCAAAAGAGGCCAGAAAATAGCTGCAGCAGGCAATCACCGCAAATGCCCCTGCATGGGAATCCTTTAAGATTTCCAGACGCCGCTCCCTGGTCTGCCAGGATCCCAGCGCGTCCGCCGTATCCAGAAAACCGTCCAGATGTATCCCCCCTGTCACCAGAACCGGAATCAGCACACAGACTGCGGAGCGAAGAACCATCCCGGTTCCCAGCAATCCGGCAGCCAGATCCCACAGCCAGACCAGCAGACCGGTCACGACACCTGCCAGAGGAAACCAGCACAGGGCAAAACGCATATTCTCTTTGTTCCATTGGATCTGCGGCACAGGTATTTTGGAATACATGGAAAGTGCCACAACTAAACTTTCCAGCCACTTCATGAATTCATTCTCTTTCTTCAGCAGATTTTCTTTTCAGGAAAACCGGAATCCCATGTACTACTTCCACTACCTCATCCGCAAGACGGGCAATGGAGGAATTTACCCGGGCCAGCATCCGGAGATATCGCTCCGTCTCCGGGGAATAGGCAATACCATCCGAAAACACCTGGTTTGTCACAATTATTACATGACCCGCTTCCCGGATCAGCCTTTTGATCCCCGCAAGGATTACATCTGCCGTATCCTCTTTCCTCCCCTGCCGCGAAAACATTTCATTGGCCGTCAGATTAGATACGCATTCCAGCAGCACAGTCTTTCCCTCCGGAATCTCCGCGTCCTCCAGATGCGTATAACACTCCAGGGTATCAAACCCTTTTCCCATGCGCTGTCTGCGGTGGCGGGCAACCCTCGCCCGGCTTTCTTCATCATAAGCTTCCATAGTAGCGATATACAATTTCTGATTTTCTTCTAACTGCATACAACGGTTCTCCGCATACTCCGATTTCCCGCTGCCGCTTCCGCCTATAACCAGAATTACCATTCTCTCTTCCTGCTTTTCATGTAGTTTACCCGCCCCGGATCAGTCGCAGGACTCCATTACCAGAAGAATTCCCTCTCTGAAAGTGATAAGGGCTTCTTCCTCCTGTATTTCATTACTGATTCCCAGCGTCCTGCCCCACGACAGATCAAAATCCTCAAGCCCATAAGCGAAGCCCCTCAGTGTCAGTCCTGTCACCCGGGAACTGAAGGGCAGCAGGGAAACATATTTTCCAAACTGCGTTTTCTTCAGCAATTTCACAGGTCCGTCCGTCATGCGGATCCGGTTATTTTTATCAACCAGAAATGCCTGGACGCCGGCGTCCAGAGCTTTTTTCAGCAGATGGATATTCCCCGCCACATGATCCAGACGGGTCCCGGTAGCTCCGAGAATCGTAATCTGGTCTGCCCCTGCGTCCAGGGCTCTCATCAGAGCCAGCTCTGTGTCCGTCCAGTCCTTTTCTGCCGGGAAAGCCTCGATTCTGTCCGGGCATTCTTCCTTAAAAAAATCAAGGGTCCGGGAACTGGCGGAATCAAAATCTCCCAGAATCAGATCCGGAAGAATTCCTGCTTTCCGGCAGAACTCCATGCCGGAATCCGCGGAAATTATCATATCATATGTTCTCTCTGCAAGATACCTGCGGGTAAAATCAGCATCAATACTCCCCCCCGATATGATCAGAATATGTTTTTTCTTATCTTCTGTCTCCATCTACGCCTCCATCATCTTCAGGAAAGCATGCACGTTTTCCCGAAGATTCCCATGAAAAACAGCGCTCCCGGCCACAATGATATTGGCGCCCGCATCCAGGATCTCCTGTAAATTGTTCAGATTTACGCCGCCATCCACTTCAATGTCAGTCTGGCATCCTTTTCTGCGGATGATCTCTCTCAGATCTCTTATTTTCTGTGTCGTATAAGGAATGTACTTCTGTCCTCCGAACCCGGGATTCACACTCATCAGGAGAACCATATCCAGCTCGGGAAGAATATACTCCAGTTCTGATAAGGGCGTGGCCGGATTCAGGGCCACTGCCGCAAGGATCCCCCGGTCCCTGATGGCGTGTATGGTCCTGTCCAGATGACGGCAGGCCTCCGCATGGACAGAAATCAGGTCTGCTCCGGCAGCCGCGAAATCATCAATATAACGGATAGGTTCATCAATCATGAGATGAACGTCAAAAATCCTGTCAGTGCATGACCGGACTGATCTGATTACCGGCATTCCGTATGAAATACTGGGGACAAAACTTCCGTCCATCACATCAATATGCACATACTGGGCGCCTGCTTCATCCAGCTCTTTTAACTGCTCTCCCAGCCTTGAAAAATCCGCCGACAATATGGATGGCGCTAAACAATTCATTCTGCTCTCCTCCCGGTTCTACAGGAAACTTATTCATTCAATATTTTTTTCTGGACTTTAATTCTTCATAAATCTGGACATAACTGTCATACCTGCTCTGACTGATCCTGCCCTCAGCCACAGCCGTTTTTACTGCACAGCCCGGCTCATGGATGTGGCTGCATCCGGTAAACCGGCAGTCTCCTTCCAGTTTTGCCATCTCCGGGAAAAACTGTCCCAGAGTCCGTTCCTCCACAGAAACGATATCCGCTCCGGCGATCTCCTTCATTCCGGGATTATAATAATCCACCGACAGGGAACTGAATCCCGGCGTGTCAAAAATAAAACTCTCCGGCCCCATCATAAGCAGCTCCGAATGCCGGGTCGTATGGCGTCCTCTCTGGAGCTTCTCGCTGACTGCTCCTGTTTCCATCCCCGCCTCCGGAACCAGAAGATTGATCAGCGTCGACTTTCCCACGCCAGAGGGACCTGCCACTGTGCTTGTCCTTCCGGAAACCTGTCTCCGGATCCTGTCAGTTCCGGTCTGCTGTCCGGCGCTGAAAAAAATCATCGGATATCCGCTTGCCTCATAAGCTCTTTCCAGCTCTCTGACCTTCTCACCGGAAACAAGATCCACCTTATTAAAACAGATGACCGCCGGAACCTGCTGCTGCTCCATCATCACCAGAAAACGGTCCAGCAGGTTCAGATTCGGTTCCGGGGAAGCGGCTGCAAAAATCACCAGAGCCTGATCCACGTTAGCCACCGCCGGACGGATCAGGGCGTTCTTTCTGGGAAAAATATCCACCACATTTCCTGTTTTTTCCTCCCGGCTGATCACATCAATCGCCACATCGTCTCCCACCAGGGGCTTCAGCTTCTGCTTCCGGAAAAGGCCCTTCGCCTTACATTCATAGAGGCCGGATCCTCCTACATAAACGTAGTAGAATCCGGCGATCCCCTTTACAATCTTTCCTTGTTCCATATCTATTCTTCAGTGAAAGTTACATCTTCCGTCTGCACGGAACTTGCCTGATTCCCGCTGGAATCCGTATAATACCAGGTGATTTCAATGGTTCCCTGACTGGTTCCTGTAATCCCGCTTGCAGTTGCCACAAAAGGGAACTCCGTGACACCTGTCCAGGTTTTAATTACCTCATCGCTCTCCGCTTTGGTCAGAACAATATCCGCGGAGATATTGGATATATTGCCGCTGGGCGCACTGATTCTGGTTCTCAGATAGTAAGTTGTTTCCTTGGGACCTCTGCTGATCACCAGGTCTACTTTAGTGCCCACATCCACATAAGTCCCTCCGGAAACACTCTGGCTGATCACCAGGCCTTCCTCCACAGAGTCGCTGTATTCTTCAGAAACAGAACCGATATTCAGCCCTACATTCCCCAGCTCTGTCTGGGCTTCCTGCTGGGTCTTTCCCCGTACATCGGGAACTTTTGCAGACTCTGTTCCCTGGCTGACATATATGGTAACCGTATCTCCTTCATTTGCCGTGCTTCCTCCTTCCGGAGTCTGGCTGATTACTTTCCCCACTTCCACAGAACTGTCATACTGGAACTCCCTGCTGACTGCCAGTCCGGCGTCTTCCAGGGTACTCATGGCGGAATCCGAGGACTCTCCCACCACATTGGGAACAGTTACCTCTGTGGTTTCTTCTTCAGCCGCCACAGTAACATAGATCGTGGTTCCCGAAGCCACCATGTCTCCGGCCTCCACATCCTGGTCAATGATCTGCCCTGGCTCATATTCATCGGAAACCTCCTCGCTTTCCACCTCAAAAGTCAGTCCCAGATCTCCATACTCTTCCTGAGCCTCCTCCAGGGTCATACCGGTCAGATCGGGCACCTCCACCTGCTCCGCGTCTGTCTCCGTCTGGTTATCCGTATCACTGCTTCCAAATCCGAAATCAATCAGACCAAAGAAATTTCCAATGATATAAATGACGATCAGCACAATGATCACTGCCACGACAATCCGGAGGACGTTCACAATCTTTTCCATACGGGAATTCAGGAAGCGGCCTTCCTCTTCGTCCTCTTCCTCATCCTCTTCATCCCCGTCCTCATCGTCATCCTCATAGATATAAGCATACTTCCCGGACTTATCCAGATCATCCTCTTCGTCCTCATCTTCCGTGATCCCAGGGGAATTCTCCTGAATTTCCTTCACCTCATCATCCGTCAGCACACGGGTCTTCTCCTGATTGTAGGGAACCAGATCCACAAAATCCTCATCCGGGGAAAGCAGTGACTTGCGAAGATCTACTAAAAGATCTTCCATGGAATCATACCGTCTGTCCGCGCTCTTCTGGGTACATTTCAGAATAATCTTCTCCAGACTGACGGGCACATCCGACGCATACTCGCTGGGCGGAACCATCTCATCCTGCAGATGCCTGATGGCTACCGCCACTGTGCTCTCGCCGTCATAGGGTACCCGTCCCGTCACCATCTCGTACATTACAATACCGAGCGAATAGATATCACTCCGGTTGCTGACATAACCATTCCTGGCCTGTTCCGGAGACGCATAATGGACAGAACCCATGACATCCGAATGAATGGTATGCTCGGAAACCGCCCGGGCAATACCGAAATCTGTTACCTTTACCTTTCCATCCGTGGAAATAATAATATTCTGAGGCTTGATATCCCGGTGGATGATACTCTTGGCATGAGCCGCCTGGATTCCCCGTCCCACCTGTATGGCAATACTCAGGGTCTCCTTATAATTCAGACGTCCCTTCTTCTCAATATAATCCTTCAGGGTAATCCCCTCTACACATTCCATAATAATATAGTAAAAGCCATCCTGGCTTCCTACATCATAAATATTTACAATATTGGGATGCTCCAGCCTTGCCGCGGACTGGGCCTCTGTGCGGAACTTATTTACAAAATTCATATCGTCACAGAACTCTGGTTTTAAAACCTTGATTGCCACACATCTTCCCAGCGTATGATCCTTTGCCTTATATACATCTGACATGCCGCCGGTGCCGATCTTCTTCTCCACCTCATAGCGGCCTGCAATTATCATTCCTGTCTCTATCATCTATGCTTCCTTTCCAGATTTAAGGTTCTACTACGATCACAGTAATATTATCCTTACCACCATTTTTATTTGCCAGTTCAACTAAATATTCTGTTTTAGACGTCAGATCTCCCGGTCCGTTCATGATCTGCAGAATCTCTTCATCCTCTACCATGTTCGTAAGTCCGTCAGAACACAGTAAAATCCTGTCTCCCGGATCTAAAACAGTTTCAAAAACATCAGCCTGCACTTTCCGATCTGCACCTATGGCTCTTGTGATAATATTTCTGTCCGGATGCGTTCTGGCTCTTTCCTTGTCCATCTCGCCCATGCGCACCATCTCCTGGACAAGGGAATGGTCCTGGGTGATCTGGCGGATCCTGTCTCCTATCACATAGAGTCTGCTGTCTCCCACATTAATTGTAACCAGGCAGCGTCCCTCCAGGACTGCCGCCACCAGAGTCGTACCCATGCCGCGCATCTGCTCATGACTATCCGCATAGGCCCTCAGAGAGGCATTCGCATTGGAAACACACTCTGACAGGATTTCCATCGTGTCTTTCTTTTCTGTATTCTTTGCAGTGTTTACCATGGTCTCCACTACATACCGGGACGCAAACTCACCGGCGTTATGGCCGCCCATACCGTCCGCTACAATAAACAGATTTGGTAAGCTGCCTACCGGCTCCTCAGATGAATAGAAATAATCCTGATTCATCTCGCGCCTCGTCCCGATATCAGTCAGGGAACATTTTCTCATTCTTTAAGCATCCTGCCTTTCTGCAAATCTTTTGCGCAGTTGTCCACAGGCCCCGTCAATATCGCGGCCCATCTCCCTTCTGATTGTAACATTTATCCTGTATTTTTCAAGTCTCTTTTGAAAATCCTGCACCGCTTTCTGGGCCGGCCTGGTAAAATTACGCTCTTTCACGGGATTTACCGGGATCAGATTGACATGGCAGGGCAGACCGGCAATCAGTTCCGCCAGCTCATCCGCATCCTGTCCATGATCGTTTACTCCGGCTGCCAGGCTATATTCAAAAGTAATCCGCCGTCCGGTTTTTTCAAAATAGTCCCTGCAGGCTTTGATCAGATCATGGATTTCGTAAGCCTCCGCCACAGGCATCAGCCGTTTCCGTTTTTCCTGGCTGGAGGCATGGAGGGAGACCGCAAGAGTAATCTGCAGATCTCTTTCAGCCAGTTCATATATTCCGGGGACAATACCGCAGGTGGAAACTGTCACATTCCTCTGGCTGATATGTAAGCCATTCTCATCCGTAAGCATCTGCAAAAAAACCAGAAGGTTTTCATAATTATCCAGAGGCTCTCCGGTTCCCATAACCACCACATTGGAGACTCTCTCCCCGGTATCCGCGCTGATCCGGTAAACCTGTTCCAGCATCTCCCCGGGCGTCAGGTTCCTCACCAGGCCGTCCAGAGTGGAAGCGCAGAAGCGGCAGCCCATCCGGCATCCCACCTGGGAAGAAATACAGACAGAATTCCCATGCTTATAGCGCATAAGAACACTCTCCACCATATTCCCATCCGCCAGACGGAACAGATATTTCCTTGTTCCGTCCTGGGCGGAAACCTGGCAGGCTGCCTGCTCCAGCACTGTAAAAATACATTCCTCCCGTATCTTCTCCCTCAGGCTGCCCGGAAGATTTCCCATGGCTTCCAGAGAATCCACATGCTTTTCATGCATCCACTGATATAACTGTTTTGCCCGGAATTTCTTTTCCCCGGTTCCGAGAATCCACTGTTCCAGCCGGGGATAAGGCAGCGATTTGATGTCTGTGCGTTCTCCTTTCCTTCCCGGCGCCTGTTTCTGTTCCTTCTTCTGTTCCATCATCAGCCCCCTTATCCGTCGCTCACACTTTTTACCAGTTTCGCAATATAAAATCCATCGCACCCTTCATCCGGAAGATACTGTCGTTCTTCCTCCAGTGAAAATTCCGGAAAGGACTGCAAAAACCATGCCATATTATTCTGATTCTCTTCTTCTGTTACCGTACAGGTGCTGTACATCAGGATCCCGCCCGGCTTTACATAACGGCGGACAACAGAAAGTATGCTTCTCTGAAGAGCCGCCAGTTCCGGAATCTGCCCGGGAAGAACCTTATATTTAAGATCTGTCTTGCCGCCGGCCACACCGAGACCGGAACAGGGGAGATCCGCAATGACAATATCTGCCGCCTCTTCCATGGAAGCATCAAAGAGAAGCGCATCCCATACCTTTGTCCTTATATTCCGGATCCCGCAGCGCTCTCTGTTCTCTTCAATCATCCCTGTTTTATATTCTGTCAGATCCCTGGCCTCCACCATCCCGGAATCCCCCAGAAGCTGCGCCATATGGATGCTTTTCCCGCCGGGAGCCGCGCAGACATCAAGAACAAAGAGATGCCTGCCGGAACAATCCTCCAGAGCTTTCTTCGCCACCATCATGGAAGACACATCCTGCACATAAAGAATCCCCGCCTCAAACTCCGGAATCTCATCCAGCGTATCATATCCGTCAATATAAAAAGCTTCCGGTACTCCTTCCACCGGGAATACGGAAATTCCCTGTCCTTCCAGGGATCGTTTTACCTCCTCCGGGGATCGTTTATTTATATCCACCCGGATACAGGTACTGTGTTTATCTAAAAAAGCCTCTAATATATGTATGCTCCGTTCCTGACCGAATTGACCGAAAAAAAGTTTCACAATCCATTCCGGCATGGAATAACGCACGGACGCCGCACGCAGGGGCTCCTGTTCCCGGGACGGCCAGATAATAGTCTCCCGGTTCCGGATAATACTCCGCAGCACGCCGTTCACAAACCCCTTCAGACCTGCAAAACCCCGTTTCACCGCCAGTTTTACCGCCTCATTACAGACGGCAGAATCTGGCACGGCGTCCATATAAAAGATCTGATATACGCCGCTTTCCAGAATTGCCCGGATTACGGGCTTCATCTTTTTTATCTTTATGTCTGAAAACTGACTGATGATATAATCCATCTCAATCTGCCGCTCAATCGTCCCCTCACTGACCCGTTTGATGAACGCCCTGTCCCTGTGGGGCAGATACCGGTACTTGTCCAGCACTTCCCGGACGGCAATGTGCGAAAATTCGCCGTCCCTGTTTACAGCCAGCAGAATATCAATAACCAGATTTCTGGGATTTATCTGTTCTGACATGAAATTCTTCCTTTCTCCCTCCGCAGCCGGGGGCGGGAACTGTTTTTTACACAAAACAACTCCTGTCACCAGGAGTTGTTCTTATCCTTTTCCGCTTAATCATTCCGTCTGTTTCCGCCAAACAACAGGAGAAGCCTGAGAAGCTGCAGAATGATTGCCGCCGCGCTGGCCACATAAGTCATGGCTGCAGCAGTCAGCACTTTCCTGGTGTCCCGCAGTTCTGTATGCCCCAGAATCCCGGTTCTCTCCAGCTCTCCCAGCGCCCGGCGGGAAGCATCAAACTCCACGGGAAGCGTCACAAGCTGGAACAGTACAGCCAGGGAAAACATCCAGATGCCGATTGTAATCAGAATATTCCCTGTTCCTCCCAGCAGTATACCGATAATGATCAGAGGCCATGCAAGGCCGGAACCAAAATTGACTACCGGAACCATGGCGCCGCGGACCCTCAAAGGAACATATCCCTTCTGATGCTGGATAGCATGTCCGCATTCATGGGCCGCAACTCCTACTGCCGCCACCGACGCGCTTCCGTACACTGTATCAGACAGAGCCAGTGTTTTATTTCCGGGATTATAATGATCTGTCAGATTCCCCCGCGCGTGGACCACTCTCACATCACGGATTCCCGCGCGATAAAGAATCCTCTCCGCGGCCTGGGCGCCGGTCATGCCGGACATACTGCGCACATGGGAATACCGGTTAAAAGTGCTTCTCATCTTTGCCGAGGCAGCCAGACAGATGACCGCTCCCACAATTACAAGAAGATAGGTCCAGTCCCAGAACATATAAAAAGGATAATATCCATAACCAAACATAATATCAGCTTCTTTCTATGTGATTAAAACGCAAGACTACTGCTCCCCCAGCTTCTTTGTATCCTTCATGGAAAAGCCGCGCAGAAACGCGTCGCAGGACATCCGCTTCCTGCCCTCCATCTGGATCTCATTCAGCTTCAGAATACCATCTCCGGTCTGTACAAAGACGGCATCCTTCGTAACATCTGTGACAGTCCCCGGCTCAGCGCCGGTATTTTCACGAATCACATCCGCATCCCAGATTTTCAGTGTTTTGCCATTTAGCTTAGTATATGCGCTGGGCCAGGGATTTAAACCCCGGATCAGACATTCCAGTTCTCCGGCAGGCCTCTGCCAGTCAATCAGGCCGGATTTTTTATGAATCAGACCTGTCTTTGTCGCCAGGGAATGATCCTGGGGCGTGTATACCGCTGTCCCATTCTCTATGGCTGAAAGGGTTCTGACACAGAGCTCTGCCCCTGCCCGGCCGAGCTTTTCAAAAAGACTGCCTCCTGTCTCCTTCGGATCGAGAACCACTTCTTCCTTCATAATGATATCGCCGGTATCCAGCCCCTCATCCATCCGCATGGCAGTTACCCCGGAAACCCTTTCCCCGTCAATGACTGCCCACTGAATGGGAGCGGCGCCACGATATTTCGGAAGCAGCGAAGCGTGGATATTCACACATCCATAAGGGGGCGTCTCCAGAATCTCCTTTGGGAGGATCTGCCCGAAAGCCACAACTACAATGATATCCGCCCGAAAGGATCTTAAATATTCCACACTCTCCGGTTCGCTTACCCGCCGGGGCTGGAACACTTCTATACCGTGAGCCAGAGCCGCCGTCTTCACAGGCGGCGCCTGCATAACCTTTCCCCGGCCCTTCGGCTTATCCGGCCGGGTGACAGCCAGTACAACCTCATGTCCGGCTTTTATCAGCGCCTCCAGGGTTCCCACTGAAAAATCGGGCGTTCCCATAAAAATAACTTTCATTCCGTTCTCCTTTACAAATTCACAGCGGGGATCTGCTACTCCTCTTCCCCGGAATCATCCCCGTCATATTCCCCGTCCGGCTCCTCGCAGGCCACATCATGAATCTCTCCTTCCACAAGCTCCACATACATATGGCCATCCAGATGATCCAGTTCATGACAGATCGCCCGGGCAAGCAGCTCTTCCCCTTCTATCTCACATTCTTTCATATTCTCATCAAAATATTTCGCCTTCACGTAATTGGGCCGGGTTACCTGCCCTGCCTTGCCGGGATAACTGAGACACCCCTCGTCCCCGGTCTGTTCGCCGGACTGCTCCAGAATCACCGGATTGACCATCACAAGAGGGCCATCTCCCACATCAATAACAACGATTCTCCGGAGCACGCCCACCTGGGGAGCCGCCAGTCCCACGCCGTTGGCTTCATACATGGTATCCAGCATATCTCCGATCAGTTCCCGCAGGCGGGGCGTCATCGTCTTCACTTCCCTGCATGTTTTTGTCAGAATATCGTCTCCCAGCAGACGAATTGTTCTCAGTGCCATCATTTCCTCCTTCTTGACGCGCCTGCCGCGTCATCAAAGCAGATCCGGAAGTTTACTTCCGGACTGCTCTCCTTCTTTTTTATACTCAAAAACCATTCATCGGATTAAAATCAAAATAGACATTCACCTTCTTCAGAAGATGATCTTCCCCGAGATCACGGTCCATCGCATTCTTCACAAAGGTAAGATCCTTATAATCCGCAGCTTTCACATATATGATTTTTCTGTAAGTATCGCTGACCTTCGCAATCGCCGCGTCCGCAGGCCCGATCACCTGCAGCTCCTGCTTTCCGGAAGGGCCGCCGGCCTCCTTTCCCATTTCCCGGATCAGAGCCGTTATTTTATATTTTAACACATCTGCCGCCTGGTTGACCAGCGTTTCCTGCGAAGAAGCCAGATGAATTACCATCATATTCCATGCCGGAGGATAATTCATCATCCTCCGGAAAAGCGTCTCTCTCTCAAAAAATCCCCGGTAATCCTGTCTGGCCGCCGCTTCCACCGCATAATGATCCGGCTGATAAGTCTGGATGACCACCTCCCCGGGTCTCTTTCCTCTGCCTGCCCGGCCTGCCGCCTGGGTCAGAAGCTGGAACGTCCGCTCTGCCGCCCTGTAATCGCTGATATGAAGGGACAGATCCGCCGCCAGCACGCCAACCAGGGTCACATCCGGAAAATCATGCCCCTTCACAATCATCTGGGTACCAATCAGTATATCAGCCTCCCGGTTGGCAAAGGCAGATAAAATCTTCTCATAGCTTTCCTTCTGTCTGGTGGTATCCAGATCCATCCGCAGAACGCCGGCTTCCGGGAACTGCTGCCGGATATACTGCTCAATCTTCTGGGTTCCGGCTTTAAATCCTCCTATGTAGGGGGAACCGCATTCGGGGCAGTTCTTTACCATAAGCTGTGACCAGCCGCAATAATGGCAGACCAGCCTGCCATTATTATGCAGATTCAGGGATACATCACAATGGGGACATTTGATTACATGGCCGCAGCTGCGGCAGGACACAAAACCCGCCACGCCTCTGCGGTTAATAAACAGCATGATCTGCTCCTGCCTCTGCAGCCGGTCCACCATCAGTTCCCGGAGCCTGCCGCTGAGAATCGTCCGGTTTCCCCGTCTCAGCTCCTCCCGCAGATCCACCGTATATACAGCCGGAAGCGGACGTCCGCTGATCCGCTGAGACATCTCATACAGCCGGTATTCCCCCGAAAGAGCTCTGGAATAGCTCTCCAGGGACGGTGTGGCGGATCCGAGAACCACCATGGCGCCGCACAGCTCCGCCCTGGCAATCGCCGTCTCTCTCGCGTGGTAACAGGGCACTGTCTCACTTTTATACGCCGCCTCGTGTTCCTCATCGATAATAATAAACCCCAGATCAGTAAAAGGCGAGAAAACAGCGGACCGGGGTCCGATCATCACATCCAGCTCTCCCTTTTTCGCCCGTTCATACTGATCATATCTTTCCCCGGCTGACATCCTGGAATTCAGAATGGAAACCCGGTTCCCGAAATGATTGTAAAAACGGATCACGGTCTGATAAGTCAGCGCAATCTCCGGAATCAGCACGACAGCCTGTTTTCCCTGCCGCACCGCCATCTCGATCAGCGCTATGTAAACTTCCGTCTTCCCGCTTCCGGTGACGCCGTGAATCAGACAGGGCTTCCTGTCCCCGGCTCTCCAGTGTCCGCTGATGTCATTCACAATCTGCTGCTGCGCGTCATTCAGCGAAACCGTTTTCCCCCGATGCTTCATCCGGTCCAGCGGATTCCGGTAAGTCCGTATTGTCTCTATACGGACCAGATTCCTCTCCTCCAGCGCCCGGATCACCGGCGCCGTCACATTCAGCTTTCCGGTCACCGTTTCATAAGGCAGCGGAGACTGTTCCAGCAGAGCGCCCAGCAGCCTCGCCCTGGCTGTCTGATGCTTCTGCTTCATCAGATCCAGGGTCTGCTCCGCCTCCTCACGTCCGGGAATAAGATGCACCAGCCGCTGTTCCTTCCTGGCCGTCTTTACCCTGACAGGAAGAACCGTCTTCAACGCCTGGTTCATGGTTCCTCCAAAGTTTTCCCTTATCCAGGCCGCCAGGGCGATCAGCTGCGATTCAACAGGAATTCCTTCCTTCACCACAGAAATAATCTCTTTGATACGGTTTTCCGGGATCTCCGGATGATCCTTCAGTTCCACCACATATCCCCGGATCCGGCGGCTGCCATTGCCGAACGGGACTTCCACCAGGACGCCCGGATAGATCTGCTCTTCCAGCTCTTCCGGAATCCTGTACTGGAACGTCCTGTCCAGCTTTCCCAGAGAAATATCAACTATAATGTCTGCATATTCCGCCATGAAACACCTCCCCCGGAATGTTATCCCTCCTGCCAGCCGGATTCTCAGAACTTCCGCAATCCGATTGACCCGTCATCCCCTGTATTTTCAATAGACCGGATTACTACATAATATCCCGCATTTTCATTTATCTTAACAAACACACGGTCCCCTGCCTTGTGCCCCAGAACTGCCTTCCCCAGCGGGGACTCGTTGGAAATCCAGCGCTTCATGGAGTTAGCCCGCACAGTGGTGACAATCGTATATTCCTCCTCCTCATCGTCGTCCTCAAAATACAGCACCACCTTATTATTCATGCCGGCTTCATCGCTTTTTGATTCATCGGATATGATTACAGCCGTCTTTATCATCCTCTCCAGATAACGGATTCTCTTCTCATTCTCATTCTTATACTGCTTCGCCGCCTTATATTCAAAATTCTCACTGAGATCTCCCTGGGCCCGGGCTTCCTTTACCGCCTCCAGGGCCTCCCTGCGGATCACCACCTTACGGTGTTCGATCTCCTCCTCCATTCTCTCAATATCTTTCTGTGTTACCTTATCATACATCTGTACCGCCTCACTCTGTCACTTTCTGTCTGATACTATAAAAAGAATCCTGCTTCACAAATAATGTTTTTCATTATAACACCATCTGCGAAGAGGATTCAATACTATTCATATTCTTTTTACAGTCCGCCCGTCGGAAATGTTACTGTTTGCTCCGCTCACAGCAGCGCCAGGAAAACTTTATCGTCCCTCACGTCTGCGGAACTCTGGAAAATCATTTGCCCGGATAAATAATCACGGAATCCACATCATATCCATTCAGCTTTTCCCGGCCCTTCAGCCCGGCCAGTTCCATCAGAAAAATCACCTTTACGACCTTTCCGCCCAGCCGCTCAATCATCTTAATGGAAGCCTCCACGGTACCTCCCGTGGCCATCAGGTCGTCCACAAGAACCACCTTCTGTCCCGGCTTCACCGCATCCTTATGTATCTCCAGTTCAGCCGTGCCATACTCAAGAGCATATTCCTGGGAAA
The DNA here is from genome assembly GCA_964387345.1 of uncultured Eubacterium sp. Classification (GTDB taxonomy): domain Bacteria; phylum Bacillota; class Clostridia; order Lachnospirales; family Lachnospiraceae; genus Eubacterium_I. Next base: position 34,643 of record CAYLWI010000011.1, read on the forward strand.
CAGTTTCCCTGGGAAGCTTTCCTTTCTTCCGGACCAGGATCAGGCCTTTCTTCATATCCCTGGCAATGGGCGCTCCGAAGATAAATCCTCTGGACTCCGCTCCCGCTACCAGATCAAAATCCACGCCGTCCAGAAACTTCTCCATGCTGTCCACTGCCAGCTGGAATCCCTCCGGATCCTGGATCACCGATGTAATGTCCCTGAAAATAATCCCGGGCTCCGGAAAATCCGGAATACTGATAACATAATCCTCTACTGCTTTCATGACAGTTCTCCTTTTAAACTTAATAATAGTATAATCCGCTCATGGCGCCTGCGCCTGCCATAGCTATAAACACAATAATAAGCACTATAATAATGATATAAAGCGCCAGAGCCACAATGCCGGGGATCTTACCTGCCCCGGCCATGGTATTCATGCCGTTCCGACAGGTAAGTATATCATAAAAAACGGAGTTTGCAAACAACAAAATAACCATCATTCCGCCAGCAAAGTTCCCTCTGAATCAAAAGAAACATTGCTGTACGGTTCAGAATATTCATTCACAAGATCTATAATATTCTGCTTCGTTTCTCCGGACGCAATCACAGGCTGATAATCATTATATCCGTCAGAAGAACTCAGGCGGCAGGGTATAATCCTTGCGTCAATCTGATCCGTCTGCACTTCGCCGTCCCGAATTGTAAAGGTCTGCTGGAACATCATAGTGTTTTTATCAGAAGGGTTCTTATTTCCTCCGAAACAGAAATTCCCCAGGCTGTACAGAATCAGCCGCCCGTTATACTCCTCCACTCCCTGGAGTACGTGGGGATGATTCCCGATCACCAGATCTGCCCCGGCGTCGATCAGCTCATGGGCAGTGGTCTGCTGATAATCAGTAGGATAGTATTCCTTTTCAATTCCCCAGTGGCAGCAGGCGATCACCACATCCGCTCCGTCTTCCCGGAGATTCCGGATCCCCTCCTTCAGCATATCTGTCCGCTCTGAAGACTGGGAAAGAAGGCTGGAAGAGACAATTCCCACCTTGACGCCCTCTTCCGTGGTGTACATTCCGGTCTGCTGGGTATACGCGTAAGTAATCCCGGCCTCCTCCAGAACACTTTTTGTCTCCTGGAATCCGCTCTCCCCATAATCATAGGTGTGATTATTCCCCAGGGAGCATACTTCCACCGAGCTTCCGGTGAGAATTTGCACAAACTCCGGCTCCCCTTTCAGATTGAAAGTCTTCTCCACGCGGTCCTCTGATGTAGTCAGAACACATTCCAGATTGATAATCGTCATGTCATCCTGCTCAAAAATACTTCTGACATTATCAAAGAAATAGTCCGCCCCATAAGAATCATAATAGGCGTAAAAAGACCCGTCATAACTCTGCTCCTGGGTCTTTCCCAGCGTGCAGTCCCCGGTGGCCGTAATAGTCAGCGTCTTCACCGACTGCTCTTCCTCCGGATCAGCCGCTTCCATCGTCTCTGTCTCCGGCAGACTGTCTGCCGCTGTCTCCTGATCTTCCGTTTCCGCTTCCGCACTGACCGACTCCTCCGGCTCTCCTTCGCCAGAACCGCTCCCGCAGCCGGACAGCACAGATCCGGCCAGCAGGACGCCTGTCAGACAGAACACAGACATTTTTTTCATTCGCAGCTTCATTTTTACCTCCTTCTGACGCACCCGCCGCGTCATCAGGGTAAATCTGGAAGTTTACTTCCAAACTTCCTTCTCCCTTTTTTCACATCCCAGCCCTTTTCTCCAGTATAAACAGATACATCCCCCGCTTTTCCAGAATACAGAACTCTTTCAGAAGCCGGAACCGTCCCTGCAGACGCAGGTACTTCTTTACCAGTCCCATCTCACCGGAGTACATCACAATACGTCCGCTGTCTGTCAGAAGCTCCGCGGATTTTTCAAAAAAGCGGCGGTACAGCAGGTCTGTTTCTTCTTTTTTCCCTGCACCGGCCGGCATATCTGTAATAATCTCGTCAAACAGATAATCGTGGGTAAAATCAAAATAATCCCGGTTAATATAATTCGCCTGGAAGCCGGCAATTTCAGCGTTGGCCCGGGCCTTTTCAACGGCTTCCCCGAAAATATCCAGCCCGTAAAGATTCCGGACAGGCATGAGAAACCGCCGCTCCATCAGCAGGGTACCCGCTCCGCAGAAGGGATCCAGCACCTGGGCATATTCCTTCAGATACGGCTTCGCCAGAGCCATCAGCCCTGCCGCCAGGGCGGGCTTCATCCCCGCCGCCACTGTATAACGCCGGTACGCGAACCGGCGGTCCGGCAGGGTAAACAGCTTCAGCAGCGGGAGAAGCCCCCCATCCTTTTTCCGGATCAGACGGATCTCTATCTCATAGTGGGACGGTGAATTCACCAGCCTCTGTCCCGGAACCGACTCCACCGCCCGGGCCGCCGCCTTCACAAAATCACTGTCCGCTTTTTCTTCTTTCTTCCCCGGAATTCCCAGCCGGAAATACCAGGGCCCGTCACCGGAGTGATTCTTCTCCAGGATCTGCGTCAGATCAGAGTCTTCCAGCCACGGGGCCAGCATCTCCGGATCCTCCGCCAGCTCGCCCTTTCCATGAATCACAAATAGCATTTCCTGCCATAGGCGGTTATGCAGAAGGCCTCTCATATCTCCCGTCTCAGCGCACACTCCGGACTTCAGCAGCTTCTTCCTGGAAGATACAGAATCCGCCAGAAGATCCCGGAATGCCGGAAGCGTAGTCAGAATCACCTCATTCCGGCAATCATAACCGGAAAATATATGCTTCTTCCAGTCTCCCTTCTGAAGAAGCAGCTCCTGCAGGGCCTGCATTTCCTCCCGGACATGCTTCCTTTCATTCTCCGGCGCCTCATAGGAAGAAAGGGCCTCAAGCCGCTGCCGGAAATCATCCAGATACTCTTTGCAGTCCAGCCCCGCCATGGCCTTCACATACTCCGGGCGGACGAACAGCTTATCCTCCTCCAGATAGGCGTCCATCAGCACATCCACAGCCTCCGGCGCCTCCAGAAGCCCCAGAATGGCAGCCGCATTCTTCCGGACCTTGGGATCCTCCTCCGCCAGACATTTCATGATACTGTCATAATTTCCTCTGCAAATACCATGGAACTGCCTGCGGTTCTCCTCTGTCTTCAGCTGCATTTTCAATTCAATCAGACTGGCCCGCAGATCCTCCCTGGAACAGATCTTATCGTACAATTCGTTTAACATTCTATTTCTTGCCGGAAATACTCTCCGTCATTCCTTTCCATCTCTCTGATACTAACCTTATTGGATTTGTCATAAAAAGTCAACT
>CAYLWI010000012.1:0-35474 GCA_964387345.1 uncultured Eubacterium sp.
GGAAATCCTCAAGAGGATACCTTTATGGGCAGAAAACCGCCCATAATTAAGGAAAGGAGTGGGTATGTTGTTGTGAGGGACAGCGATATGCAGCCTGCAATAGAACGAAAAGGAAATATACTGATTGTAGATGATGAGGAAGAAATCGGAAGTCTTCTGGAGGTGTATCTGAATAATGAAGGATTCCGTACTTTTTTCTGTACAACAGGGAAAGAAGCGTGGGACTGTCTGAGAGAAAATAAGATTGATCTGGCGCTGCTGGATGTGATGCTGCCGGATACGGACGGATTTACTCTCTGCCGGCAGATCCGGAAAAAATGGCTGTTTCCCATTATCATGCTGACGGCCAAAGTGGCGGAAACAGACCGGATCAACGGGATCTCCCTGGGAGCCGATGATTATATTACGAAGCCCTTTTACCCCCTGGAAGTGGTTGCCCGGGTGAAGGCCCAGCTCAGACGGGCAGGGGATTATAACCGCCAGCCGGAGGAGAAAAAGGATGAGGATTTCTATGAGATCAACGGCCTGGATGTTGACGCGAAAAATTACACCTGCCGGCTTTATGGGGAGGAGATTACTCTCACGCCCATAGAATTTTCCATCATTTTATATTTGTGCCGCCATCTGGGAGAGGTGGTGACTTCTGAGGAAATTTTTGAAAATGTGTGGGGAGAAAAATATCTGGGAAGCAATAATACCGTATTTGTCCATGTGGCCCGGATCCGGGAAAAGCTTCATGAAAACGCCCGGAAACCAAAGTTTATCAAGACAGTCTGGGGCGTGGGATATAAGATAGAAAAAGATTAGCTGATTCCTGCAGGCAGAAGCGTCTGTCGCAGAGTACAGAAAAACAGGATCAGGAGGTGTGCGTGATGAACCGCGCTTTGAGACAGGAAATATCCAGACGGTGGATGGCACGGTTTGCCCTGCAGATTTTATTTTATACGGCAGTTATTATCCTGGTTTTTTTATGCGGATATTTTGTCAGTTCCAACCGGACCTGGATGGGGACAGAACCTTTTTATCCGCTGCTTCATATGATGCATAGTAACTGGCTGGCGGCGATTTGCCTGTTTTTGCTGTTCGGATGTCTGCTGATCGCGTTTCTGAATTTCCGGAAGATTGCCCGGCTGATGTCGGAGGTGGCTGAGGCGGTCAGCGACATTTACCGTGACCGGGAGGCGGCAGTCCGGCTTCCCCGGGAGCTGAAGGAGATGGAAAACCAGCTGAATCAGATCCGTATTGAGGCTGAGGCAGACCGACAGCAGGCCCATGAGACCAATCAGCGGAAGGATGATATGCTGATGTATATGGCACATGATCTGAAGACGCCGCTGACTTCCGTCATCGGTTATCTGACACTGCTGAATGATGAACCGGATATTCCCGAAGCAACCCGCCGGCGCTACATGGGCGTAGCATTGAAAAAGGCCCTGCGGCTGGAGGAGCTGATCAATGGATTCTTTGAAATTACCCGGTTTAATTTTTCCCATATGGTACTGGAGAAATCCTATGTCAATATAACCATGATGGTAAACCAGATCCTGTATGAATTTCAGCCGGTCTTTGATGAGAAACGTCTTCATTTTACTTTTGAAGCCCGGAAGGATATTTTTGTATACTGTGATGTGGAAAAGATGGAGCGGGTATTTGACAATCTCTTTAAGAATGTGGCAAACTACAGTTATTCTGATACAGAGATCCGTGTCTGCCTGTCAGAACGGATCCCGGAAGGTCCGGTGCAGAAGCCTGTGGAAAGGCAGGATACTGTGCTGGAAAAGGCGAAAGACATGCAGTCCGGAACCGGAGAAGGGAAGACTGGAGATAACAGAGAAAAGCGCCGCAGCGGCGGGATGCGTCTGGTGGTGGAGAACCATGGAAGGACGATCCCCAGAGAGAAGCTGGAGCATCTGTTTGAACAGTTCTTCCGGCTGGACAGTTCCCGGGATTCCCACACCGGAGGTTCCGGCCTGGGCCTGGCAGTGGTCAGAGAGATTGTGCAGCTTCATGGGGGGACCGTGACCTGCGAAAGCGAAAATGAAATTATCCGTTTTATTGTAGAACTGCCGTGAGACAGATTTTATGACGGTTGTTAAGAATTGTTAAGATTATCGTGAGAATAAAGTGAAAAATGAAATCCTCGTTCCGGATAAAATTGAGTTGTCGAAAAAACTACTGCAGATACGAGGAGGTCATTTTTATGAGCAGAGCGGTACATTACAATACGGCAAAAGCGGGACGCAGGATCCGGAGAGCCCGGCGCAGGCGCAGAATAGTTCTGGCCTGTGTATTTCTGATACTGGCGCTTGTATTTATTAAGTCTGCATCGGATTCCGGAAGTGTTTTCACCCGGATGACAGCCCTCCGGCTGGAGCGGCAGGGGTACCCGGAAAGCCTGGTGGAACTGCTGGAGCGGAATCCGGAGACAGAACAGTTTGTAAAGGATTATTTTGATAAAAAGGACCTTTATCAGGAGATTGATATTTCCGGCGATGTACAGAACGGAAGCATTCCGCTGTTTCTTCAGTGGGATGAGCGTTGGGGATATGAGACATACGGCGGAGATTTCCTGGCGGTTACCGGATGCGGCCCCACCTGTCTGTCCATGGTCTGCTGCGGCCTGGGCGGGGATACCCGGTGGAATCCTTATGAAGTTGCCCGCATGGCAGAAGAAAATGGGTACTATGTGGAGGGATCGGGATCTTCCTGGGATCTGATGGACAGCGGCGCTGAGCGGCTTGGTCTGGTGTCAGAAACTGTTGTTTTTGATGAAGCGCATATCCGGGAAAAGCTGCAGGAGGGGCATCCCATTATCTGTTCCGTGGGGCCCGGAGATTTTACATCGGCAGGCCATTTTATTGTCCTTTGCGGAATAGACACCGATGGAAAAATCATCGTTCACGATCCCAACAGCAGAAAGAACAGCGAAAAGAGCTGGGATCTGGATCGGCTGATGTCTCAGATCAAGAATCTGTGGAGCTACAGCATGGGGTAAGTTCCGGATACAGGCAGGTATGGCCAGAGCGATTCCCGGCAGTTCCGGAGGCAGAAAGCCGGATAGGAAATAGAAAGAAGGACGCAGACGAAAATGCAGTATGAAAATATTTATCCGGGGATCTTTCTGGACCGTCCCAACCGTTTTATTGCCAATGTTCAGATTGAGGGAAAAACGGAGGTCTGCCATGTAAAGAATACAGGCCGCTGCCGGGAACTGCTGATTCCGGGAGCGGAGGTTTATGTACAGCAGGCGGATTCCCCCTCAAGAAAGACAAAGTATGATCTGATTGCAGTATATAAGGGAGAAATACTGGTTAATATGGATTCCCAGATTCCCAATAAACTGGTGGAGGAATGGATCCGGATGGGAGGCTTCGGCCCCGGAATTACGCTGGCGCGCAGGGAAGTAAAATATGGAAATTCCCGCTTTGACCTGTATGTGGAACGCGGGGAACAGAAGATTTTCATTGAGGTGAAGGGCGTGACACTGGAAGAGAACGGTGTTGCCAGCTTTCCCGACGCTCCTACGGAACGGGGCGTGAAACATCTGAATGAGCTGTGCGAATGCGTGAAAGACGGTTATGAGGCTTATGTGATTTTTGTGATACAGATGAAGGGCGTCCGCCTTATGACGCCCAACTGGAAGACTCACGCAGCCTTTGGGGAGGCGCTTCAGAAAGCGTCAGAAAGCGGCGTACATATCCTTGCTTATGACTGCCTGGTACAGCCGGATCATATTGTACTGGGCCAGCCGGTTCCGGTAAGTCTGGAAGCGCCCGGTTCCGCCGGTGAATAAGAGAAGCCATCCCGCCGGGAGGTCAGATAAAATCAGTCTCCGGTTTGCCTGCACTTACAGCTATTCCGGGTGCTCCTCCAGCATCTGGTCCAGCAGATCCAGAAACCAGGCGGTTGCCGGGCGGTCTGCGTTGTGCATCCAGGCAGCCCCGATGGAAAGCTGTGCATAGATGCCGTCCAGCGGAATATAGACCAGGGAAGAGGGATAAAACGCCTTGTTTTTTGACGGCAGTATTGTGATTCCAAGACCGGACTCCACGGCGAACAGGATTTCTTCCATGGTATCCATATACCGGATCTGCCGGGGCTGGAAATTGTTGGAGCGGCAGATCTGCAGGGTCTGTTTTGCCATGAAAGGACCGATGTCCGGATTCAGCATAAAAAATGGTTCGGAAGCGATTTTGTCAAAATCAATTTTTACCGCGGTGGCGCAGGGATGGTCATTCTGACAGATCAGGCAGAAGGTATCTGAAAAAATTGTTTTGTATGCGTATCTGGTCTGCTGGTCAAAATCCCGTGTCAGGGAGAAATAAAGATCAAAATTTTCCCGGGGCATGGCGTCAGAGATATTGTGGGCGTCCATCCGGGTAAGGGAGAGGTTTACCTGGGGATATTGTCTGTGAAACTGGCGGATTACGGAAGGCAGGAAGCTCTGACAGGGGGTCAGCAGGTAGGCGATGTTCAGAGTCATTTCCAGTGTACTGTCCGTCAGATGGATCCGTTCTCTGGCTGCTTCTTCCATGTCCAGCATCCGTTTGGCGTCTTCCAGAAATAATTCCCCGCTTTTTGTCAGCATTACTTTCCGGGTGCTCCGGTGAAACAGTTTTGTTCCCAGCTCTTTCTCCAGGGACGACACCTGATGGCTGATCGCCGGCTGTGTCATATAAAGTTCTTTTGCCGCTTCTGAGAAGCTCAGATGTTTGGCGGTGATAACAAAATGTCTTAATTGCTCAGTATTCATTTCAATTCATCCTTTATTTATTGCAGAAAACAATATGAAAATGTTCCGGTGCTTTTCGCAGTGATAAACCAGATTCATCATAACATAATTTATAAAAAAAGTTTATAAATAATGAAAAAATAAAGAATTTTTCACCTGTATTTATAAATGCTATAATAGGAGCGCTGAGCGGGGTATTTTCGGGCTCAGTGCGGATAATACCTGACCACCTGGCGAATCGGATCCAGAGGCGGACGATGAGGTTTGTGGACATGGTATAATCAGAAAAATGGTATAAAAACAGATATAAAATCAGACAGGAGGGTTTTTATGAAGTTTGAACATTTATTAAGTCCCATGAAGGTTGGCAGCAAAACTTACCGCAACCGTGTAGTCAGCGCGCCCATGGCGTTTTCTCTGATTGTGCAGAATCCGGAAGCCCAGGGGCCTACATACCGGAAGCTGGAGAGCAGCGCAAAGGGTGGGAACGCCTGTGTAATTGTCGGCGAGCTTGACGTCAACTTCAGGGACGCAGTGCGTATCCCCGGATTCCAGTATGTGGATTTCTCTGATCCGTCCAAAGATCCGGTTACCTTTGACGCTGTTGCAGAGTACGCCAGAAGAATTCACAAGCATGGCGCTATTGCCCTGGGCGAGCTGGTGCACTGCGGAAAGGAAAAGGTTCCCTTCAATGACCAGCAGGAAGCTATCGGACCGGTAGAAACGGTGAATCTGGCGGGCGTTCATGTACGTGCCATGACAAAAGACGACATGGACCGGATCGCGAATGATTTTGCGGTTGCGGCTACTTATATCCAGAAGGCAGGCTATGACGGAGTGCTGATTCACGGCGGTCATGGATTTATTTTTACCCAGTATCTTTCCCCGCTGCTGAATACCAGAACAGATGAGTACGGCGGATCCCTGGAGAACCGGGCAAAATTCCCGCTCCAGATCCTCAGGGCAGTCCGGGAGGCAGTCGGCGATGATTTCCTGGTAGAGCTGAGAATTGACGGAACAGATCATCAGCCTCATGGAATCACGCCCGAGGAGACCGGTCAGTTTGTACAGTGGGCTGAGCCTTATCTGACTTCCGTACATGTAACCTGCGGTATTTATGAGGAATCTGTAAAGTCCGGAACAGAGAGCAGTATGTTCCATCCTCATGGTCTGAATATCGAACAGGCAGCTGTCGTGAAATCTTATACGAAACTTCCGGTGGGCGTTGTCGGCGGTATTAATTCTCCCGAAATGTGCGAGGAGGCTATCGCTGACGGAAAAGTTGATTTTGTTGTTCTGGGCCGCCAGATGCTGGCAGATCCGGAGTTTACTAATAAATGTATTGCCGGTGAGGAAGACAGAATCCGCAGATGTCTGCGCTGCTATAAGTGCTTCCCCGGTTCTCCGGAGGAGGGATACGATGATCTTCCTTTCAACAGCGAGGAACTGGCGCTGTATGTAGGACATTGTACTATCAATCCGCTGGCACATCTGCCTTTTGATCCGGATGCCCTTGCTCCGGCTGTAAAATCCGCGAAGGTTCTTGTGATCGGCGGCGGTGTGGCAGGTCTTCAGGCAGCGATGACAGCCTGCGACAGAGGCCATAAGGTGACGATTGCTGAGAAGTCAGGAAAGCTGGGCGGTCTGCTTTACTTTACAGATGTGGATATTGACAAGCCGGATCTCAGAAACTTCAAGAACATGATGATCCGTGAAGTAGAGAGAAGAGACATTGAGGTATGTCTGAATACAGAGGCGACGCCGGAGTATGTGAAGAATTTCGGAGCTGACGCTATTATTCTGGCGACAGGTTCTGTTCCCGCGAAACCGCCGGTTCCAGGCATTGAGAACGCTCACCAGGCAATGGAAGTATATGATGGAACCTATACGCCTGGCAGGAAAATTGTCATGATCGGCGGCGGTCTGGTAGGATGTGAGACTGGTCTGCATCTGCAGAAGACGGGTCATGAGGTTACTGTAGTGGAGATGCTGGACCGTGTGGCTAATGAGTCCTTCGGTATGTACCGTGAAGCTCTCGTATGGGAGATGGAAAAAAATCATATGACCATGCTTCCGAAAACAAAATGTCTGAAAATTGAGACAGACGGCGTGACCATTGAGAACGCGGACGGCGTTCAGAAGCTTCCGGCAGATAGTGTTCTTTATGCCCTTGGCATGAAGGCAGTATGTCCGGAGGAGCTGAGAGAAGCGGCAGGCAATGCGGAAATTTACGTGGTCGGTGATGCCAAAGGACCGGGTAAAGTAGACCAGGCAACCAGAAGCGGTTATCTGGCAGCTGTGGAGATTGCAAAAGCGTAAGAATGCGAGTTTCAACAGGACTATTTTTTACAGGGACAGGATTTCCGGGAACAGATCCTGTCCCTGCCTGTCTGATTATTGCGGCGGATAGGGGCGTTCCCCTGTCCGGATATCTGGGTTTCGTTCCGTGCTCATATCATTTTCCGGATTTTCAGAATGATTAACTCAACGGCGATTACTGTAGCGCTGACTGCAATTACAATGAAATAGCCATATTTTGTATCAATTTCCGGCATATAGGTGAAATTCATGCCATACCATCCGGTAATGACAGTCAGAGGAAAAAAGATAGAGGTCATGATCGTCAGAAACTGGATAGTTTTATTTTGTTTGTGGTCAGACTGGGCCTGCTCGAAATCCCGCAGGGTCTGACAGTAATCAATGGCTTGCTGGGCGATTCCCTGGAGCTGATCCGCCCGGTCGGAAAGACGGGACAGAAGCTGCAGCCGGTCCGGATCAAAGTAATTTTTTGAATTTCCCATGAGTTCCCGCGCCAGATCCTTCATCTGCTCATAATAATTCCTCAGCCGGGTCAGCTCCCGGCGGGCTTTCAGAATGTTGGTCAGAAGATTTCTGATGTTGCCTCTGAGAGCCCGTTCTTCCAGCAGAAATAAATGACCTTCATATCTTTCCAGAAGTTCAATGTCATCATTTAAAAATTCCATGAAAAAAATAAGAAGAAAGAATTCCGGATTCATGTCGCGGTCTTTGTAGCGGGGAAGAATACGCCCGATGACCTGCTCTGCTGTAAAGCTGTCGTCCACAAAGACAAGAAAACGGTTGTTAATATAGAAAACAAATTTCAGGGGAGGATGCAGAAGCTGTTTCCGGTCCGGAATGCAGAGGCTGCCATACATGTATTCTGCATGGGCTTCTGTCCGGCAGCTGCGGATCTGCAGCTGCCGGATTTCTGCCCGGGATGGAAAACCAAGAGATCCTTTTTGTTCATTCCATGCCTGGGATGTCAGAGTGACGGCAGTCATGGTTTTTGAATTTGCTGAAGAAAATTCATTTACACGTTTCAGATGACCGGTGATTTGATAATACATAGGGCAAAACATCTCCATAAGACGGCAGGACCAGTTCCCGCGGATATGAAATTAGTATTACCAGATTTTGTTTTATCATGCGCCGGCAAGCGGAAGAGGTTTTCGTCAGCACGTCTCGGGTTCGGGATAATCCACACCGAAGGTGTCCACTGTGACTTTTTTCATCATCTGCTTTTCCAGGGGACGGTCCTGCCAGTCGGTCCTGGACGCGGCGATTCTGTTGACGGTATCCATTCCTTCGATGACCTTTCCGAAAGCAGCGTATTCTCCATCCAGATGGGGAGAGGTCTGGTGCATAATGAAAAACTGGCTTCCGGCAGAGTCCTTTACCATAGTGCGCGCCATGGATAAAACGCCCGGAGTATGCTTCAGTTCATTGGGGAAGCCGTTGTGAGTGAATTCTCCTTTGATGCAGTATCCCGGTCCGCCTGTGCCTGTGCCTTCCGGATCTCCGCCCTGAATCATAAAACCGGAGATGACGCGGTGAAAAATCACGCCGTCATAATATCCTTTTTTTACAAGGGAAATAAAATTGTTTACTGTGTTGGGAGCGATTTCGGGATAAAGCTCCGCTTTCATGATATCGCCGTTTTCCATTTCAATCGTGACAATCGGATTCTGTGCCATAATATGTTCCTCCTTTTCGGGCCATCGCCCACAGAAAAATCCCCGCTTTTGAGGAATTCCTCTTTGTTTTTTTATCATTCTATCGGAAAAGGAAGTTTATTTCAAGGGAAACTCAGGATTCCTGCCGGTTGTTTTCAGGCTGTTCCGGCGGTATAATCAATTTGCGGATATTTGCCGGAAAATGAAAAACGAAAAGAGCATCGGAAGGTACTGATGCCGGAGAATACAGAAAATGGAAAAGAATGAAAGTATAAATCTGGTAATTCATACAGAAGAATGGAATCCGGACGGGCTTCTTTTGCCGGAACAGAGGAAAATCCGGAACATATCCTCCTGGCGTGGAGCGGCGGAAGCAGAGGAGGGGAAAATCAGCGTCTGCGAAAGAGAAATTATCGTTACCTGCTCTGACCAGGGAATCGGAGCTTCCCGGAAAATGCGCCTGCCGGTAATTGCGGTCCGGAATCCGCAGTATGACCGGAAATGGGGGAAGCAGTCTCTGTATGGCGCGCCGCTTTTGCTGGAACAGACAGCAGATCTGGAAGAGACGCTGCTGGAGAATGTGTGGAGACGGTATTACAGGATTCCCCTGGAAATCGGCCAGACGCTCCGCTGCCGGCTCCGGGAAATCAGTGAGGCCGATATTCCGCTTCTCTATGAGGTCTCTGGCGGTCTTATAAATGAGGGCGGGACAACGGCATTCTGCCTGGAACGCGGAGAGTATGCGGCCTTCTGGAAGGCGTACATCAGAGATCAGTATGCGTTTTTCGGATACGGTCTGTGGCTGATTGAGAGAAAGACGCCGGAGAAAAAGAGCGGGGCCGTGGGGGTTGCCGGATTTACAGAAGCAGGCGAAATGGGATACTGGATTTTCCCGGAGTTCCGCAGAAAGGGATATGCAGAAGAAATCTGCCGTTTTCTGCTGGAGTATGCAGGGGACATTTTCGGATGGGATATGCTCTCTCTTTTTATACAGAAAGAAAATCTGCCGTCCCTCTCTCTTGCAAAGCGTCTGGGGTTTCACCCCGACGCGGAATATGAGAAGGACGGCAGAACTGTTCAGAAATGGATCCGCCGGAACGGCTGATCTTTATTTTTCAGACGGGTTTACGGTTCTCCCGTATTTATTTACTTCATCCATGTAGATAAACCATTTCTTTTCCATGGTGGGAATATAGTAAGGAATATAACGGCCCTTTTTCGCGTAAGAATCAATGGCCCGCCTTACTTCCGCGCGGATTTCCTCTTCTGTGGTTTCCATGCGGTCAATCATCTGGTTGTCGATGCCGCCCATGAATGTAATCTGGTCTCCGTACTGGTCCAGACATTCATCCAGATTATTGCTGACCATCATCGGCTCAATCGCATCAACGCCGATTTCAATCAGATCCGGAATGATCTGTCTGATATATCCGCAGGAGTGATGGATATAAAGCATACCATATTCGTGTATTTTCTTTACATATTTTTCTTCGTTGGGTCTGATAAATTCCCGCCAGATTTCCGGGGAGAAGAACATATTGTTGTTGGTTCCCCAGTCGTCATGCATATGGATGACATCCGGTTTCAGATACTTATACGCCAGATCAATGCATTTTAATTTGTATTCGCACATGGCGTCAAAAAATTCATGAACTTCATCCGGATACTCATAGAAGGCGCAGAGCGCGTTTTCCATGCCGATCATCTGATTCATACGCTCAAACTGCCCGGATAGAAGAAGGCAGCTCACCACGTCTGTTTCCGGATTTACATGCATTCCCCCGCACATTGCCTGAAAAATCTGCTCAAGGGGCATAAAATCCAGAGGAGGGAACTTTACCTTCTCCTTCCATTCATCCATATCGTCAAAAAGACGGAAATCCTTTGCAACCATATTCCCGTCTATCAGCGGATTCGGACCCTGGTTTGTCCATAACACGCCCCAGGCATCCGGGCCGGTGCCGTAGGGATCAAACTTGTCGCCCAGTTCAATATAGCGCTCGCCCGGGAACACCACATCCTTCATAACGGAATACACTTCGGGAATGAAATCTGCCTTTTCTCCCCGCAGCAATGCCAGTAATGCTTCTTTTGCTGTCTGCATACCAAAACCTCCTGATAATAAAAAACTGTGTCAGTAACTTCTGATTATTAATTTACCATAGGTGATATGGCATGAAAAACAGTTTGTAGATGTAAGGATGTAACTTTAAGTTGAAACAATGCGCCTGACTTCTGTCAGATCAAACTCTTCCTGAATTTCCTGTACAATCTGCTCCAGACCTTTCAGATTACTGTCCGTATGATAGATCAGAGCGGTGTGAAAGAGGAAGTTTCTTTCTGGAAAGGGGAAACTTTTAATTTTCGCCCTGTCCATATTTACAAATGCCAGAGGGAAAACCGCAAAGGCGTTTCCCTGCTGAAGAAGGGCATAAAGAGTTTCGAAATTGGTGACACGAAGAACTTCTTTACAGGGAATGTTTTCATAAAAGCTGTCTTCCGGGGATACTGTATAATAATCCGGGTTCACCTCCATTTTCAGGAATGTTTCCCGGCGCATATCTTCTGCGGTGATGCAGTTTTTAATTGCCCAGGGGTGCAGCAGGGACACGATCACCCGGGCTTCGTGTTCTCCGAAGGAAAGACAGCGGCAGCCGTCCCAGTCATCCTCCTCATGCGTATTTGTCAGCAGAAGGTCTATTTTCCTTTCCAGCAGAAGATGTTTTCCTTCTTTCAGATCCAGCAGTTCAAGACTGATCTGAAAATTGGACAGGGTTCCCAGTATGAACGTGATCAGCGGAGTTACCAGTGAATCCTGAGGCAGAGCTGAGAAGATGCCGATATGGAGCTGTTCTTTTTTGTCTCCGGCGCGGAGTTTCAGTTCTTCCACTGCATTTGTCAGTTCCCGGTCGATTTTGGAAAATTTCTGTCTGGCATATTCTCCAAGCCGGGTCAGAGTAATGCCCTGGGCCGAGCGTTCAAAAAGACTGCCGCCCAGTTCTTCCTCCAGAAGCCCGATCTGTTTTGACAGGGCCTGAGGTGATACATACATCTGTTTTGCCGCTTTTGAAAAGCTGTCTGTTCCGGCTGCCTGTAAAAAATATCGAATTCTCTGGTACAGCATGAGTATACCTCCGTTTTTTATACAGATCTTATCATATACTGGTGGCGGGGTCAAAATATTCTGACAGGAAATCATATGCAGGGCACGCTGCAGAAGGGTATATGTAAATTACGTCTGCTTCCCGCACCGGCTCCGGAATATATATAATCTGAGGTTGGCGTAGAGGTTAACAAAGCATTGCATTTTCTTAATAAATTCTTTATAATGATTGGATATAGGTGGGATTGTTATGGATACAGAAAAAGAGAAAAGATTATTAGAAATTGGGAAAATGCCAGATGTGGAGCAGGAGATTGATCCGGGGACGCGCCCTATTGTAGAGGTGAAAGATTTTGTTGAGCCGGAGACTCTGTATGAGCAGTTGTTAAAGAGTATCCGGAAGTATCATCCGTCTACGGATGTATCGATGGTAGAAAAGGCTTACTGTATTGCGGCGGAGGCACATAAGAATCAGGTCCGCAAATCCGGTGAGCCGTATATCATCCATCCTCTTTATGTGGCTATTATTCTGGCAGAGCTGGAGATGGATAAGGAGACCATCGTGGCAGGACTTCTGCACGATGTTGTGGAAGATACGGTCATGACGGAGGAGGAGATTACAGAAGAGTTCAGTCCCGAGGTGGCTCTTCTGGTAGATGGCGTGACCAAACTGGGACAGTTGTCCTATGACGCGGATAAGATCGAGATTCAGGCGGAGAATCTGCGGAAGATGTTTCTCGCCATGGCGAAAGATATCCGTGTGATTATTATTAAGCTGGCGGACCGGCTGCATAATATGCGGACGCTGAAATATATGAAGCCCGAGAAGCAGAAGGAAAAGGCCCGGGAGACCATGGATATTTATGCGCCCATCGCCCAGCGTCTTGGTATTTCCAGAATCAAGGTAGAGCTGGACGATCTGGCATTAAAATATCTGGAACCGGAAGCGTATTATGATCTGGTGGAAAAAGTTGCCCAGAGGAAGTCTGCCCGGGAGGAGTATATTAATTCACTGATTGTGGAAGTCCGCGCGGTATTGGATGAAGCAGGGATAAAGGCCAGAATTATGGGCCGCGCCAAGCATTTTTTCAGTATCTATAAGAAGATGGTAAATCAGAATAAAACTCTGGATCAGATTTATGATCTTTTTGCGATCCGTATTATTGTTGCGGATATCAAGGACTGTTATGCGGCTCTTGGGGTGATTCATGAAAAGTATACTCCGATTCCCGGAAGATTCAAGGATTATATCGCGATGCCGAAGCCCAATATGTACCAGTCTCTCCATACAACACTGATCGGACCCAGCGGAAAGCCTTTTGAGATCCAGATCCGTACGGAGGAGATGCACAGGACTTCGGAGTACGGTATTGCGGCTCACTGGAAGTATAAGGAGGCCAATAATGGCAATGCCATCGGCGGCGAGGAGGAGAAACTGAGCTGGCTGCGCCAGATTCTGGAGTGGCAGCAGGGGACTTCCGATAATAAAGAGTTTATGAGTCTGCTGAAAACCGATCTGGATCTGTTTGCGGATACCGTGTTCTGTTTCACTCCCAATGGAGATGTAAAGACGCTTCCAATGGGGTCTACGCCCATTGATTTTGCCTATAGTATCCACAGTGCGGTGGGGAATCAGATGGTAGGAGCCAAGGTGAACGGCAGACTGGTTCCGATTGATTATGTGATTCATAATGGAGATCAGCTGGAGATTATTACTTCAGCGAACTCCAAAGGCCCCAGCCACGACTGGCTGAATATTGTGAAAAGTCCCCAGGCAAAGAATAAAATCAACCAGTGGTTCCGGCATCAGTATAAGGAAGAAAATATTCTGAAGGGCAGGGAAATGCTCCTCAGTTACTGTAAAGCAAAGGGGATCAGCTTCAGCGATCTGAATAAACCGGCCTATCAGGATAAGGTCCAGAAGAAGTATGGTTTCCGGGACTGGGATTCGGTGCTGGCGGCGGTAGGTCATGGCGGCCTGCGTGAAGCCCAGATCATCAACAGGATGCAGGAAGAGCAGAAGAAAGAGGCCAGTAAGATTATTACAGATGAGCAGATTCTGGAGAATGCCGCTGATGGTAAGGAGAAGCTCCCGGAGGATAAGTTTCCGGGAAAGAAAAAGAGCGGTATAATTGTCAAGGGTCTGTCCGATGTGGCAGTGCACTTTTCCAAGTGCTGCAGTCCGGTTCCGGGGGATGAGATTGTAGGCTTCGTTACCAGAGGCCGTGGAGTTTCTATTCACAGGACAGATTGCGCCAATATTATCCAGCTTCCCGATTTTGACCGCCAGCGTCTGATTGAAGCAGAGTGGCAGCAGGGATCGGCTGATGAAGAACAGGGGCACGGACTTTATCTGGCGGACATCCGGATTTATGCCAACAACCGTACCGGACTTCTGGTGGATATCTCGCGGATTTTTACGGAGCGGGAAATCGATATTGTTTCCATTAATTCCCGGACCAGCAAGAAAGGAGTTGCCACCATCAGTGTCTCGTTTAATACAAAAGGCAAGGATGAGCTGGCTTCCCTGGTGGAAAAGCTGAGACAGATCGAGAGTGTATTTGATATTGAGAGAACAACTGCGTAAGAGAAGGTGAAGTTTCTGGCTTCATGAATTCAGAAAGGAAGACGATATGGCAGATTTACAGGTTTTGGAATACAACGTGGGCGACATTGGAACAAACTGTTATTTCCTGGTGAACACATCCACAAAGGAAACGGTCATTGTGGATCCGGGCGGCGACGCGCCTGTGCTTCAGAGACATATTGCGGAGCAGGAGTTAAAACCGGCGGCGGTTCTTCTGACCCATGCCCATTATGACCATGCGCATCACGCGAAAGTCCTGAAGGATGCGTACCAGATTCCGGTTTATATACATGAAGCGGAGAAAAGGACGATGCAGGATGTTCAGATGAATGCTTCTGCCATGTTCGGGCATCCGGAGACTTATGGGGCTGATGTGTTTTTAAAGGACGGACAGGAATTTAACCTGGCAGGATTTGATATTCTGACACTTCATACGCCGGGGCATACGCCGGGCGGAGCCTGTTATTACCTGAGGGACAATAAAACCCTGGTCAGCGGAGATTCCCTTTTCTGCGGATCTGTCGGCAGGACAGATTTCCCGGGAGGCAGTATGTCCAGCCTGGTGCGCAGTCTGAGAGAAAAGGTTCTGGTACTTCCGAGAGATACCGAGGTCCTGCCGGGCCATATGATGAGGACAACCATCGGGCAGGAATGCGACTATAATCCGTTTCTGTAATGGACGGGGTGGTGTTTATCTAATATTATGATAATTGATCAGGAAAACGATTATGATTACGGTAGAATTAAATGAAGCGGATTTTGAGTATGATATTCATTCGCTGATAAAGGCTTTTTACCCGGGGCATGACGTGCTGGTGAAGGCACAGCCCCGGGAATATTTTCCCGACAGTCTGTTTCATCTGACAATCTGTTATAGAGAAAGAGAGATTTTGTTTACATTTTACAGGGGGAGCCAGTGGGATGCAGATGAGGCGTCATGGACAGGGAATGAGGATGATGCCGCAGATCCGGCAAAGTCCCTTCTGCAGGGGACAGTACAGGTGAATCCTGCTGGGCGGAGGGAGACGAAGGATCGTCTGAAACGGCGGCTGTACCAGCTTCTTTCTGAGTTTTCGGGGCAGACCCTGCCCTGGGGAACCCTGACCGGGATCCGCCCTACAAAGATCCCCATGACCATGCTGGAAGAGGGCTGTACGGAGAATGAGATCCGGGCTCATATGAGGGAAAGTTATTTTACTTCTGATGAAAAAATTGAACTGAGTATTGATGTGGCAAAACGGGAGCTGAAGCTGCTGTCACGGATTGACTATGAGAATGGTTACAGCTTATATATCGGCATCCCCTTCTGTCCCAGTACCTGTCTGTACTGTTCTTTTGCATCCTATCCGATCCGGACATGGGCAGACAGAGTGGATGAATATCTGGATACTCTCTGCAGGGAGATTGAGGCCGTCGCGGAACTATGTAAGAATAAATATCTGAATGCGGTATACATTGGCGGCGGAACGCCCACTTCCCTGGAGCCGGAGCAGCTGGAGCGGCTGATCTGCCAGATTGGTGAGAGCTTTCATCTGTTCGATGAAAATAAGCATATTATCTATGGAGGACTGGAGGCTGACAGGGATGTGAGGATCAGTCATGGATTTGATGAAAAAATCCATGATAAAGTACATCCTGCGAATCATCTGCTGGAGTTTACGGTGGAAGCGGGACGTCCGGACAGTATTACCAGGGAAAAGCTTCAGGTGCTCCGGTCGCACAATATATCGCGGATATCCATCAATCCGCAGACCATGAAGGAGGAGACTCTCCGGATCATCGGGCGGCAGCATACGGCAGAGCAGACCCGGGAAAGCTTCCGTCTGGCCCGGGAGATGGGCTTTGATAATATCAATATGGATCTGATTGTGGGGCTTCCGGAGGAAAATATTGACGATGTGCGCAGCACCATGGAAGAGCTGATGAAGCTTGAACCGGACAATGTGACAGTTCATTCTCTGGCAGTCAAGCGGGCGGCCAGACTGAAAATGAAGTGGGAGGAGTATGAACATCTTCACATGGAAAATACCTGGGAGATTATCCGCCTTACCGCGGATTACTGCCGGAGGATGGGGCTGGCGCCTTATTACCTGTACAGACAGAAGAATATGGCTGGAAATTTTGAAAATGTGGGATATGCGGCCAGAGGAAAAGCCGGTGTGTATAATATCTTGATTATGGAAGAAAAACAGACTATAATGGCACTTGGCGCAGGTGCGACTACCAAAGTAGTGACTGATCATGGACGGCACATTGAAAGGGCAGGTAATGTAAAGGATATTGCAAATTACCTGGAGCGTGTGGACGAGATGATCAGGCGGAAGGCGGACCTGCTCAGAAAATGTGAAAGCGAATGAGTACAGGAGTACAGCGTGCGCCGGCACGTATAGAAATGGAGGACATACAGTGGCTTTAAAGAAGAAACCGGTCAACGGGATGAAGGATATTATGCCGGATGAGATGCGGATCCGGGATTATGTGCAGAGTGTAATTAAGGATACTTACCGTTCTTTCGGATTTACCCAGATTGAGACACCCTGCATGGAGGATATTGCGAATCTGAGCAACAAGCAGGGCGGGGAAAATGAAAAATTGATTTTTAAGGTGATGAAGCGGGGGGAGAAGCTGAAGCTGGATACAGCAGAAAGTGAAGCGGATCTGGTGGATTTTGGTATGCGGTATGATCTGACCGTACCTCTCTGCCGCTACTACGCGAATCATGCCAATGACCTTCCGTCTCCCTTTAAGGCGCTGCAGATGGGAAATGTGTGGAGGGCGGACCGTCCCCAGAGAGGACGTTACCGCCAGTTCATGCAGTGTGATATTGATATTCTGGGCGAACCCGCCAATCTGGCGGAGATTGAGCTGATTCTGGCTACTACGACCACTCTGGACCGGATCGGATTTGAAAATTTTGAGATCCGGATCAATGAGCGCCGGATCCTGAAGGCCATGGCGGCCTACAGCGGTTTCCCGGAGGAGGAGTATGATACAGTATTTATTATCCTGGATAAGATGGATAAGATCGGCCGGGATGGCGTGGCGGAGGAGCTGGAAAAGGAAGGTTATGCGAAGGAATCTGTAGAAAAGTATCTTGCCCTTTTTGAAGGTGTGGAGAAAGCGGAGGACGGAATCGCCTATCTGGCGGAAATTCTCGGTGATTATCTGGATGGGGAGATTGTAAAGAATATGCAGGAGATCGCCCAGGCGGTCAATGGGGCAAAGACAGCGAAGTTTGAACTGGTTTTTGATCCCACTCTGGTGCGCGGCATGTCTTATTATACAGGAACGATTTTTGAAATCGCCATTCCCGAATTTGGAGGAAGCTGCGGAGGCGGCGGCCGCTACGATAAAATGGTTGGGAATTTCACCGGGAAGGATGTTCCCGCCTGCGGATTTTCCATTGGCTTCGAACGGATCATTCTTCTGCTTATGGAGAGCGGTTTCCAGATTCCGGAGCAGCCGGAAAAGGTAGCTTATCTGATTGAGAAGGGATTTCCCGGAGAGCGACTCGCGGAAGTAATAAAGCAGGCCCAGGAGGCCAGATCCCAGGGACAGCAGGTTCTTGTGGCGCGCATGAATAAAAATAAAAAGTTCCAGAAAGACCAGCTGGCAAAAGAAGGCTATGAGAAATTTGTGGATTTTTATAAAAATTAAATCACCTATTCTGACATAGAAAGATTGAGATAAGAGCAAGCAGGAGGAAGAGAGAATGGCAGAGTCGATGCGGGGACTGAAACGATCCCACAGATGTACCGAAGTTTCCAACGCCAATATCGGTGAGAAGATCACCGTTATGGGCTGGGTACAGAGAAGAAGAAATCTGGGAAGCCTGATATTTATAGATCTGAGAGACAGAAGCGGTCTTCTTCAGATTGTTTTCGATGAGCCCAGGGTGGGCGCAGAAGGATTCGCCAGGGCAGAATCGTTAAGAAGCGAGTATGTGATTGCGGTGGAAGGTACCATCCAGAAGCGTTCCGCGGCAGTAAACGAGAACCTGAAAACCGGGGATATCGAGGTGATTGCGGAGAGTCTGAGAATTTTGTCTGAGTCTGAGACGCCGCCCTTCCCGATTGAGGAGAATTCCCAGACAAAGGATGAGATCCGTCTTAAATACCGTTATCTGGATCTGAGAAGACCGGATATCCAGCGGAATCTGATGCTCCGGAGTAAGGTTGCTTATCTGATGCGCGACTTCATGGCGAAAGAGGGATTTATTGAGATTGAGACGCCGGTGCTGACAAAATCCACGCCGGAGGGAGCCAGGGATTATCTGGTGCCAAGCCGTGTACATCCGGGTAACTTTTATGCCCTTCCCCAGTCGCCCCAGTTGTTCAAGCAGCTTCTGATGTGCTCCGGGTATGACCGCTATTTCCAGATCACAAAATGCTTCAGGGATGAAGATCTCCGGGCAGACCGTCAGCCGGAGTTTACCCAGGCGGATATGGAGCTGTCCTTTGTGGATGTGGATGATGTGCTGGATGTAAACGAGCGTCTGCTGCAGTATGTATTTAAAGAAGCCATCGGCGTAGACATACAGCTTCCGCTGCAGAGAATGACCTGGCAGGAAGCAATGGACCGGTTCGGTTCGGACAAACCGGATACCCGTTTCGGTATGGAACTTCAGGATGTGTCAGAGGTGGTAAAGGGCTGTGAATTCGGCGTATTTACCACTGCCCTGGAAAATGGCGGCAGCGTCCGCGGTATCTGTGTTCCGGGTAAGGGGGACATGGGAAGAAAGCAGATTGACAAGCTGGTGGATCTGGCAAAAACCTACGGCGCGAAGGGCCTGGCTTATATCCAGTTAAAGTCTGATGGAACTGTGAAGTCTTCCTTTTCCAAATTCTTTACAGAAGAGGGGCTGCAGGAACTGATCGGCGCCATGGGCGGCCAAGCCGGAGATTTACTGCTGTTTGCGGCAGATAAGAATAAAGTGGTATGGGACGTGCTGGGAGCTCTGCGTCTGCATATGGCAAAGGAACTGGATCTTCTGGATCCCAATCAGTATAATTTCCTGTGGATAACGGAGTTCCCTCTGCTGGAGTGGTCAGATGAGGAAAACCGTTTCAAGGCCATGCATCATCCCTTTACCATGCCCATGGAAGAGGACTGGGATAAGATTGATTCTGATCCAGGCGCGGTCCGGGCAAAAGCCTATGATATCGTCCTGAACGGTACAGAGCTGGGCGGAGGTTCCGTCCGTATCCATCAGAACGATATCCAGGAGAAAATGTTTGAGGTGCTGGGCTTTACCCAGGAGCAGGCATGGAGTCAGTTCGGATTCCTGCTGAATGCGTTCCGTTACGGGGTTCCGCCTCACGCAGGACTGGCCTATGGTCTGGACCGTATGGTAATGCATATGGTACAGGCGGATTCTATTCGTGACGTAATTGCCTTCCCGAAGGTAAAGGATGCTTCCGATCTGATGTGTGAGGCTCCCAGTACAGTGGATGAAAAGCAGCTGCAGGAGCTGGGGCTTGCCATTGATCTGCCGGAGCAGGAAGAATAGCGGATCTGCGTATGAGTGTCTTCTGTTATCTCCAGGCGTTTTCGTAAAACTGGAGAGCTATAAATATGAAAAGGTCAGAATCTGTTTCTGTGTTTACAGAAAAGATTCTGGCCTTTTCATTAATGTAAATCAGATAAAGAGGAGCAGGCTGACAGCCATGACGCCCATACCCGATACAAGCCCATAGACAGAAAGATGATGTTTTCCGTATTCCCGTGCCGCGGGAAGCAGTTCATCAAATGAAATAAATACCATAATTCCACTGACTACGGCAAACAGCAGACCGAAAACCAGATCCCCCATAAAAGGCATCAGAATCAGCCAGCCCAGGAGGGCTCCGGCCGGTTCAGCCAGTCCCGAGGAGAAAGAATATAAAAACGCCCGCTTTCTGGAACCTGTGGCCTGGTAAACGGGGACTGAAACGGCAATGCCTTCCGGTATATTGTGAATGGCAATGGCTGCTACAATGGGAACCGCAATTTTCGGATCCTGCAGGGCCGAAACAAAGGTTGCCAGACCTTCCGGAAAGTTGTGAATGGCAATGGCCAGCGCAGTAAAAATCCCCATACGCATCAGACGGGTATCCCTGCATCCGGTCTCCTCCATGGCCTGCCCCGGGTCATGAAGGCTTTCTTCTGAGGGAACCAGTTTATCTATAGCGGCAATGAGCGCCATACCGCCGAAAAATGCGGCTACTGTCAGCCAGCTTCCGGATCGCTTACCCAGTTCTGCGGCCAGCGCAGACTGGGCTTTGAAAAAAATTTCCGTCAGGGATACATAAATCATAACACCGGCAGAAAATCCCAGACTGACGGAAAGAAATTTCCGGTTGGTATGTCTGGTGAAAAAAGCGATGCAGCTTCCTATTCCTGTACATAATCCGGCAATGAGAGTAAATAAAAAAGCATAGAAAACGTTCAATGGATACTCCTCTCCTGTTCAAAGCAGTTAGTAAACACTAACTCTTCTTATAAAGATAACATCCCACAGGAATTTTGTCAATCTATACTATTCTATTTATGCCAGCTGAAAAAGATTCCTTTTGGTTTAACATGTATCTGCAGGACAGAGGGATGGGTTTCCCTGGAAGGTGATATTAATGAGAAAATATGATCTCCGGGACATTCTCCAGACATTGAGCGCTCCTGTTTTTATTTTAGTTCATATAAAATAAAAAAGAAAAGCGCCGGATCAGTTGATACAGGAATCAACATCTGGCGCTTTCCTGCCGGGAGCAGACTGAAGCCTTCTGCAGCTAATAATCCGCTTCGGGCTTCAGAAGAATATCCCGGAATAATTTTAAATCATGGACTTAAGATCCGGAGAGATGATAAGTTTTGCTTCTGTAGCGGCCTGGATCTCCTCAACAGTGAACTCGGGATTATACTCGGTAAGTACGATACCTTCCGGAGTAACTTCCATAACGCCCATTTCAGTAACGATCATATTTACCTGGCCTTTTGCTGTCAGGGGTAAAGTACACTCTTTTAAGATCTTCGGATTACCTTTCTGGGTATGCTCCATGGCAACAATAACCTTTTTGGCGCCCACTACAAGATCCATGGCGCCGCCCATGCCGGGAACCATCTTGCCGGGGATAATCCAGTTTGCGATATCGCCTTTCTCATCTACCTGGAGGGAACCAAGTACGGTAGCGTCGACATGTCCGCCGCGGATGATGCCGAAAGAAGTGCAGGAATCGAAGAACATACCGTCTTTCTCAATACCTGCCGGCTGTCCGCCGGCGTTTACGATATAGGGAGCATCCGGAGAATCAGGATCTACGGCTGCGAGGCCGATAAAACCATTCTCAGACTGTAATGTGATTTTAATACCAGGATCAACGTAATCGGGAACCATAGTAGGAAGACCGATACCTAAATTTACAACGTCGCCGTCATGAATCTCTTTTGCAACACGCTTTGCGATAAACGGTTTGATTTCACTTCTTTCCATCTTATGCTTCCTCCTTTAAAACTAAATAATCAACGAAGATATGGGGTGTCTCCACGTAATCCGGACCGATCTCACCAGCCGGAACAATCTTCTCAACTTCAACGATAACTGTGTCGGCGGCAGAAGCCATGGGAATGTTGAAGTTGCGTGTAGAGCCTTTGTAACGTACATTACCAGCCTCATCAGCAATATAACCCTGGATAATTGCCACATTGCCGCGGATTGCCTTTTCAAGAAGATATTCCTGTCCGTCCAGTTCGATGACCTGTTTCCCCTCGAGAGTTGTCGGGGAGCTGCTGTCAGCCACGATTGTACCGATGCCGGTGGGAGTAAGGAAACCGCCAAGACCGGCTCCGCCTGCGCGGATCTGCTCTGCCAGAGTACCCTGGGGCTGAAGCTTCAGATCAAGCTCGCCGGAATTGAATTTTGCTGCAACTTCTTTATTCAGACCAACATGTGTAGCGATCAGTCTCCTGATACAGCCATTATGAAGCAGTCTGCCGGTACCTTCATTCTCAAACCCGCCATCATTACATACAACGGTCAGATCCTTTGCAGTTACTTCGTTACAGATAGATTTTGCTGTTCCGTTCGTCATGAAGCCGCCGATTAATACAGTGTCGCCATCTTTGATCAGAGCGGCCGCTTCCTTCGCAGAAATAACTTTTGTTTTAGCCATTTCTTTCCCTCCTAAATGAATGATGTAATTATATTCAGGTATGGAAAAAGATAATTTTCCACAACTGTTTCTATTATAGCATCTTGAATAATAAAATCTAGCATATTTGTGCAAAAAGTTTAAAAAATACGGTATAAAAATAGAAAAACATAAAAATATACCATGGCGGAGAGATGGTGATCAGAAAGGTATTGTGGATTTGACTGGAAAACCGAAAAATGGTTTGAAAATCAAAATATTAGAAGTTGACAAGATAAGCGACTTGCGGTAAAATGCATGAGATCGAATAATCAAGGAAATAAGCGGTTTTGCTGGAAGTTTTCAGAGAAAATTTTTTTCTCCTGGGAACCGGATATTTCCAGATAGGGAGAGCGCAGATTCTGTCCGTAATATCAGTTTTCCGGAATTTGCGCAGTTACTGTAAGCAGTAACGGATTTAATATGTATTCAGGATAAGTGTATGAGTGAAAAGGAGGAACTTATCATGGCAACAAAAAAAACTACCGCTGCTACTGTGGATTCAACAATCACCAGTGAAGCGACTGTAACTACAGAGGACAAAAAGGCAGCGGCGAAAAAGGCAGGCGTAAAGGCAAAAGAAGCAGGTATGGATGCCGCAAAGAAAAATGCGGAGGCAGCCGCGGCGATTGCGAAGGATACAGCGGAGAAGGCCGTTGAGAAGACAAAGGATGTAGCTGAAAAGACAAGAGCAGCTGCAAAGAAGACCGCAGCCAGAACGAAGAAAGCAGTTAAGGAAGCTGCAGAAGCTGCGCCTAAGCGTAAATATACAAGAAAACCTGTAAAGAATGTGGTGCTTCAGTACATGGGACAGGAGATCAGTGAAGAGGAACTGACAGAGAGAGCTCTTGCGCAGTTCGCGGCAACTGAGGAGACTGTGGCTGTAAAGTCTATTACTCTGTACATCAAACCGGAAGACAATGCCGCTTACTATGTAATCAATGGGCAGTAT
Source organism: uncultured Eubacterium sp. (assembly GCA_964387345.1). Taxonomy (GTDB): domain Bacteria; phylum Bacillota; class Clostridia; order Lachnospirales; family Lachnospiraceae; genus Eubacterium_I. Next base: position 23,511 of record CAYLWI010000012.1, read on the forward strand.
ACCGGATGTGTGAAATTCTAAGAAAAGTTTTTTGCAGGAATAATATAAAGAGGATCCCTGGTTTATAAGACCGCAGGGATCCTCTTCTTTGATTTTATAATGAGCTGTTAACAGGATTCAGATCTCACCCTGGCGGACCTCCCCGCGTTCACAGCGGTTACCCCAGGAATCAATTAGTTCGCTTTCCCGGTAAACACAGATGATTTCGCAGTGGTTGGGACAGTTGGGGCAGACCACCTCACGGGTCAGGAAGTCCATGTCTGCCACATCAAAGGAGAAGGATCGTTCTACTCCACATCCCTGGGCCAGGATGGCGGCTCCGTAACATCCCATCAGATGACCATTTTCGTCTACAATGATTTCTTCATTCAGTGCGTCAGAGAATGCTTTAACCACGCCCTCATTTTTACTGACGCCACCCTGGAAAACAATGGGAGCGGCAATTTTCTTGCCCTTTCCGATATTATTCAGATAGTTGTTGGCAACAGCATGGCAGAGCCCGGCAATAATATCTTCCTTTTTATGTCCCATCTGGATCTTATGTACCAGATCGGATTCCGCAAAAACAGTACAGCGGGCGGCAATGGGGGTGGGGTTGTTGCTGCTTAAGGCAATTTTTCCGAATTCCTCCACATCCACGCCGAGACGTCTGGCCTGGCTGGACAGGAAAGAACCTGTACCGGCGGCGCAGAGGGTGTTCATGGCATAATCCACGGCCACTCCGCCTTCTACACAGATAATCTTGGAATCCTGTCCGCCGATTTCCAGAATAGTGCGGACGTCGGGATGCAGCGTAGTAGTGCCTACCGCATGGGCCGTGATTTCGTTTTTTACAATACTGGCATTGCACATGGCGCCTACCAGCTTTCGGGCGCTTCCGGTAGTCCCGGCAGCAACAACATGATATTCGTTCTGATCCAGCTGTTCTCCCAGGGAAGCAATGACCTTTTTTGCCGCGCCCATGGGGTTGCCTTCCGTCCAGAGATAGACGCTGGCCAGGATGTTTTTCTTTTCATCAATAATAACGCCCTTGGTTGAAATAGAACCTATGTCAATTCCCATATATGCTTTTTTCAAGTTCAGTTACTTCCTTTCTGTCTGATACTTCTCTTTGTCGCGTTTCATGGAGAGCATGTCGTAAAATGCCTCCAGACGTGTTTCGATACCGGTGTCACTGGTCTGGGTGTCGTAACTCATGTACAGGATCGGAATCTTGTAATCAGCGCTGATATTGTGCAGAACCGGGATACAGTCCATTTCCGGGGTACAGCCGAAGGATTTAATATGGACCAGCCCGTCAAATCCCTTCTTTGCATAATATTCCGCCAGTGTGATGGTGGATATGGAAGAACTTCCCATATCGTATTTCACATAGTCTGAACTCTGCTTCTTCTGGATATCGACCCAGATGGAGGAAGGAAACTTATGCAGATCATAGTGGACATAATGCCGCAGCTTTTTCAGAGTGTTTTTTTCCGGACAGATAAACAGGCTGTGGGAGAGATTCATCCACCGGTGTACTTCAGCGCCCATTTCAGCCAGCTTTTTTTCTACCTCATGATTGGAAAACGGATCCATAATGGTAAAATATTCTCCCACGACGCCGATCCGCAGCGGGTGTTCCGGTTTGTCAAGGGGAATAGCCTTCATATCAGCCAGGGCTTTTTTTAAAATCCGGTTGACACTGCGCAGTCCTTCTGCCCTGCGCAGTTCTGACAGAAAGCGCTTATATATCCTGTCAAAAGCGCCCTTTTCCGTCTCAAAGCCCATGTTCTGTCGGTAATAGTCCTCTACCTTATCAATAGCTGTTACCATTTTAAACGTGGCAGGGATGGAGGACGCAATCTGCAGCAGGGAGGCATGGGGCGCATACTTTTTCATACCTTTAATCATGCCGGAAATATTCCTGTAACGGAACAGGGTCAGATTAAAAATCTCAAAGTCATACCCCATATCCTTCAGAATCTGTTCATGAAGTTCGCCATAGTATCCCAGGCGGCAGGTGCCGCCGGTCTGGATCAGTACGTTGGCTCCCTGTTCCAGGGCTTCCAGATAATTGCCCATATGGCATTTAAAGGGGGCGCAGACAAAATCGGGACTGTATTTGGCTCCCAGTTCAATAGTCCGTCTGGTCATGGCCGGAGGGCTCATGTATTCCAGATGGAGACCATGATTTACGAAATATTTAATTGCAATATCATAATTGCCAAGCTGCGGATAACACAGCTTATACTGTTTTTCCGGCATTTGCAGTCGCCTCCTTCCGGAAACGGATAATATCAATAAAGCTTTCCAGACGTGTGTCCACGCCGGCGCTTCCATCCTGACTGTCCAGAAGGAGATTCAGGATGGGGCGGTCTTTGATCCTGCGGATGATCATTTCATTGATCATGGAATCCGGTCCGCATGGAAACGCGGTGATCAGGATAATACCATCGATTGCGTCATGGTATTTCCAGATGGCGCCTAAAAGTTCCCGGCTCATGATCCAGGGGACATTGTCACAGATGTGACGGGAATCCTCCTGTGCCTGCACGGGATCAATGGCATCGGAACAGACCGGAAGGGCGTCCAGCCGTTCGATTCCTCTCAGAATCGGTTTTCCGATATATTCGTCATAAAGATTGTAGGTGTGTCCAGCCACCAGTACCTTTATTTTATCCGTATCCAGGGCTGCCTCCTGAGCCTTCAGCTTCTGTTTCTGGTCAGCTTCCCGGGCCTGCACAGCTTTCTGCCAGGCAGTTTCAGCCTTCTGTCTGGGAAATCCCAGTTCCATACCCATCCTGATGTAAGCTTCAGCCTCCGGTTTTTTCTGCTGGATATCAACATCACAGGAAATGAAGCTGATATCTTTGGAGCGGAAAGTGTTAGTACACATATCATACATAGCTTCAAAGCGGGTACAGAGAATACCGTCTTTTCCGTAATTTGCGACGCGGGGGACAAAAACCCTGTCGCACATTCCTTCCAGGGCAGCCACATGTCCCAGATAGAGTTTGCTGGACAGACAGTTTTCATCGATTGCATAATAGTTACCGGCGTCTAAAAGATTTTTATTAGTGTGCGGACTCACTACCGTTTCCATGCCCAGTTCCCGGAAAAAAGTTTCCCAGAGAACAGAACAGCGGTAATAAAGAAGCGCGCGTGGAATTCCGATTTTCATGTTTACCTCCTTCTGACGCACCTGCCGCGTCATTAAGGCAGATCTGGAAGTCTGCTTCCAGACTTACTCCCTTTCTGAAGCGTCTGTTCCGTCATTGGGACAGATCTGGATTTTACTTCTGCCATGCATCAGATATATGCTTTTTTCTTAAAGTATTTCAGATAGGCGGCAATCATTTTCCGGTTCACGGGCGGACAGCTGATGCCGGACTGTCCCAGAAGGAGCCGGGTGTTGCTCATGTCATAAACAGGATCCTGCCCCATAAAATGCCGCAGTACACCAGGGTTTCTTTCATTCCCTTTTTCAAAGAGACACTCCAGAAGCGCCATGGCATTCCTGGAAGCATCCGCCTCCCGGATCCTTCTTCTCCACAGAGGGAATGGAATATGATGTACCGGATAACCGCAGGCCCGGATGGCGGAAATCACTTCTTTAAGACTCTGGGGCTTCGGGTTTATCAGATTGAAGGCATGGCCGCAGGCGTCTTCTTTTCTGGAAATATAAACCAGGGCTTCCGCCACATAGTCAACCGGCGTCATGTGGAAACTGTAATTTGCGCGGGGAACTGCTCCCATCTGGATCGTGCTCACCAGAAGACGGCTGACCATGTCGTCCATCTCCCAGATACCATTGGGCGCTCCGGTAATATCGCCGGGACGGTAGACGACTGCTTTCAGCCCGCGCTGACGGGCAATATTTACCAGCTTTTCAGATACCCATTTGGTTTCCGAGTAAGACAGGGTAAAGCCATGCCAGCTGTTAAGAGAATCGTCCTCCATGACATGTTTTCCGCGATTCCCGGGAGTGTCGTAAACACTGTAGGAAGATACGTAGTGATAATATTTCGGCTGACCGCCGCAGGCCAGACGGAGAGTTTCCACTGTTCCGTTTACATTTGTTGTCTTTAAAAAGCTGTAGGGATATACAAAGTTCAGTACGGCTCCGTTATGATAAACAACTTCAATACAGTCAGACAGTTCTTGCCATTTTTTCCCTGACAGCCCCAGCAGCGGCAGGGAAAGATCTCCCGTCACAGGGATGAGATATCTGCTCATATCTTCCTGCCAGCAGTGGTAATGCTTCAGGTTATCTTTCAGACGTCCCATGGCTGATTCCGGGGAATCCGCCCGGACCAGACAGTGGATTTCCAGACCGTCGTGGGGGTAATACTTCATGATACACCGGATTAACTGGGCGCCCAGGAAACCAGTAGCGCCGGTCAGAAAAATCTTCCGGCATTCTGCCGGGGACTTCCGGTACCCGCCGCCGGGCTGTATAGTTTCATCCAGACGGCATTCGTTAGAAAGATTTACCGCTTTGCCGGCGCTCCGGCTGCCGGAGAGGACGGAGTGGATATACTCCGTGATACCTACGACGGAAGCATCTCTCAGAAGTTCCCTGAGATCCAGCCTGATATGGAACTTTTTTTCTATGTTGCTGATCAGCTCAAAGCCCATGAGGGAATCTCCGCCCAGGGCAAGGAAAGAGTCGGTCAGGTTAAAATGATCAATTTTTAATACCCGCTGGAAGGCCGCGCGCACCTGGATGAAGATCTCATCCGCTTTGTCGATCAGATCCTCCGCCCGTTCCGAAGAACCGGAGGAACTTTCCCCCGGCTCTTCGGAAAGAAGATTTTTGCCGGGATGCGCGAGCTGATCCTCATGGCTGCTGTAAAGAATCTGCAGCTTTCCCTTCTGATACAGGGAACGGGCTTTCAGCATCTGCAGCTTCCGGTTATCTGTCCGTGGAATGGTATCCCTGGGGACAAAAATAACATCATAGAAGGAAAATGCGAACCGCTCCGAAACAGCCTTGTTGATCTGGCGGGTCCTGCGCACGAAGTCCTCATCCGGTCTGGATTCAATGACGGCAATGATCTGCTCTTTTGTGTCTGAGGTACATGCAAAAAATCCGTAAGCGCTTCCGGCAAGGGCCGGGACACAGCGGTTAATTGTCACCTGGAGATCACTGGGGTAAATGTTGTGACCATTTACAATCAGCATTTCTTTTACCCGTCCGGTAATGTACAGATGTCCCCGATAAAGAAAGCCCAGATCGCCGGTTTTATAAAAATTACAGTCGTAACCTTCCATTTTTACATAAAAATTCTGGTTGTCATGGGGATTGCCCCAGTAGCCGTCTGCCACACTGTCACCGGAAAGAAAGATTTCGCCGATGCGCAGATCCGGATAAACTTTTTTTGTTTTGGGATTACCGATCACAACAGTAAGATCCTTTACCGGAGCGCCGACACTGACAATTTCTTTTGCGTTTTCACTGTCTTCCACAATGACTGCCCGGTTTTTCTGATAAGCTTCATAATCCAGCTTCAGGGTACGGTAATCCTGGCTGGCAAAAGTGGCCAGACAGACATTTTCGGATACTCCGTATCCGGGAGCCATGGCATTGGGGGCACAATGAAACATTTTGATGAATCGGTCCACCGTCTTTGCGCTGATAAATTCGGAGCCGTTCATAAAATGTGTTACCTGGGACAGGGAATACTGCGCGGCCTCATCTTCAGAGAAAATCCGGGTGCAGGCGTCATAGGCAGATCCGGGTCCTACGGTCAGTGTAATCCTGAAATCTGAAATCAGACGGATCCACAGTTTCGGATTCTCCAGGAACCGCAGGGTCTGAAGAAAATATCCCTGGGATTTTGTGGCCAGCAGGGGCATGCAGATCGTCACTACCAGCCCCAGGTTATGGAAAAAGGGAACCCAGGTAGCCAGGGAGACATGATCGAAGGTGTAGCAGTTAAAGCACTGCTCCAGGTTTTTCATCAGGTTCTTCCAGGTGACCCGGACACCCTTGGGGGCGCTGGTGGATCCGGAGGTGTACTGGAGATAGACAAGCTGGTCTTCTCTTGCGGATACAATGACATCCCTGCGCCGGTAGGGAAGCAGTCTGTCTGTGTAAATCCGTTTCAGACGGATGGTATCCCGGAAAGCTTCTTTTAAAAGCCGCCCTGTAATGCTGACACCGGAGCCCTGTTCCAGTGTATAATTGGAAATCAGCGCTCTGGGATGACAGGATTTCAGGACGGAAATAAAACGTTCTATCTTATCCTCATCCAGAGGAGGAGGAATAATGGTAAACACTACGCCGGCCATCATGCAGCCGTATACCGCGTAGACAGTCCCGAAGTCCTGCATGGAAAAAATAACGGCCCGGTCGCCGGGGCGCAGCCCTTTTTTCCGGAGCATGTACGCAACTTCAAGGGATTTGTGGTACACTTCGCTGATGGTATGGTCTTCCAGAGTCCACTGCTCCCGGTCGTCATCGAAATCCACGAAACGGTACAGGGTCCAGTCCCCCTCTGTCGTTGCTTTTTCATGTAAAAAGTCAATAAGTGTTTTCATCTGATTCATTCTTTTCTTACCTTTAATTATATATTTATGAATTCTGCCGTGTGTCCAGGAGCTGTTCCTGTATTTCCGGGAGAGACATTGTCCCGGGAAAAGGGCAGAAACAGGATAGAAACAAACTCTTACTTATAATATATCGAATCAGGGTTTCCCGCAAGTGAAATAAATATAAACTTTAAAGACCAACTTTAAAGATTGGAGGGAACTGTTCAGTCCGGGTTTTGCAGAATAGGGGATTGCGCAGCCGGAGAGAAAACCGTATAATATATTTTGTTGAAAAAAATTATCATATAACAGAAAAATACACAGGAGATCCCTTCGGGGATATTTTTATGGACAGAAATCAGTCCGGGAAGGGAGGAAACCGTCATGACAATTAAAGATATGGATATCGGGGCGTCAGCGGTTGTTACAGTTGTAGGTGGAGAAGGCGCGCTGCGACAGCATCTTCTGGACATGGGAGTGATTTCCGGAGTAGTGGTAACACTGGTAAAGTTTGCTCCTATGGGGGATCCTCTGGAACTGCGCCTGCATGGGTATGAACTGACACTGCGCCTGGCTGATGCCGGGAAGGTGCAGGTGGAGCCGGTCTCAGAGAAAGAATGGGAAAGCAGGGAACATCCCGCAAAAGATCCTATAAAGAAGCTGGAGCATCCCGGCCTTGGCGAAGAGGGCCGGTTTCACAGCAAAGAAGAGGGGCATCCGCTCCCGGAGGGGACAACGCTGACCTTTGCTCTGGCGGGAAATCAGAACTGTGGCAAGACAACATTGTTTAATCAACTGACGGGATCAAACCAGCATGTGGGAAACTTTCCCGGAGTAACAGTGAGCCGGAAGACAGGAGTCATCCGGGGATATGAGAATACAGAGATTACAGATCTTCCGGGGATTTATTCCATGTCTCCTTACACCAGCGAAGAAATTGTGACCAGACAGTTTATTATCGGGGAAAGGCCGACCGCCATCATTAATATTGTGGATGCGACAAATATTGAGCGGAATCTGTATCTTACCATGCAGCTGATGGAACTTGATGTACCTATGGTTCTGGCTCTGAATATGATGGATGAGATGCGGGGAAACGGCGGTTCCATACGGATTAACGAGATGGAGGAACTGCTGGGAATTCCGGTTGTTCCGATATCGGCGGTTAAGAATGAGGGTATTGATGAACTGACCCGTCACGCGGTACATGTCGCAAAGTATCAGGAGCCTCCGCGGCGGAAGGATTTCTGTGATGAGAACGATCATGGAGGCGCAGTACACCGCTGCCTCCATGGCATAATGCATCTGATCGGGGATCATGCGGAAGCAGCCCGGATCCCGCTGCGTTTTGCCGCCACCAAACTGGTGGAGGGGGATGAACGTGTAGTGGATGCGCTGAATCTGAGCACAAATGAAAAGGAGATGCTGGAACATATTATCAGTCAGATGGAGGATGAGCGGAAGCTGGACCGGGCGGCGGCCATTGCGGCTATGCGCTATACTTTCATCCGGAAGCTGGTAGATGAGGTTGTAGTAAAACCGACAGAAAGCCGGGAGCATGCCAGAAGCCGGAAAATGGACCGGCTGCTGACCGGGAAATATACGGCGATTCCTGTGTTTGTCGGCATCATGGCGCTGATTTTCTGGCTGACATTTAATGTGATCGGGGCATTTCTGCAGGAACTGCTGGAGACCGGGATTGACTGGGTTACCCAGACGGCAGATGCCGCATTTACAGTATGGGGAATGAATGATGCCGTACACTCCCTGATTATTGACGGTATATTTGTGGGAGTGGGAAGTGTGCTGAGCTTTCTTCCGATTATCGTAGTGCTGTTTTTTTTCCTGTCGCTTCTGGAAGACACAGGATATATGGCCAGAGTGGCCTTTGTGATGGATAAACTGATCCGGAAGATCGGATTGTCCGGAAGGAGCATTGTTCCTATGCTGATCGGTTTCGGATGTACTGTTCCCGGCGTTATGGCCAGCAGGACTCTTCCCTCAGACCGTGACCGGAAAATGACGATTATGATGATGCCTTTTATGAGCTGTTCCGCAAAGCTTCCCATTTATGGATTTTTTACGGCGGCATTTTTTCCGGGTCGCGGAGGCCTGATTATGGTTGGCCTGTATTTCCTGGGAATCGCGGTGGGGGTGCTGATGGCGCTGATTTCCAAAAACAGTATGTTTAAAGGGGAAGCGGTGCCCTTTGTCATGGAGCTGCCCAATTACCGGATGCCGAGTCCGAAAAATGTGCTGCAGCTTCTGTGGGAAAAGGCAAAAGATTTTCTGCAGAGAGCATTTACAATTATTTTTATTGCCAGTATTGTGATCTGGTTCCTGCAGACCTTTAATCTGCACCTGAATATGGTTTCGGATTCGCAGGACAGCATCCTGGCCCTGCTCGCCGGCGCCATAGCTCCGGTTTTTGCACCGCTGGGATTTGGAGACTGGAGAGTCGTCACTGCGCTGATTACCGGTTTCATGGCGAAGGAAAGTGTTGTTTCCACGCTGACTGTCCTGTTTTCCGGAACCTTTGGAATTGATACAGTCCTGACTCCGCTGGCGACTGCGTCCCTCCTGGTATTCTGTCTGCTGTATACACCCTGTGTGGCGGCAGTTGCGTCCGTGAAAAGAGAACTGGGCGGCCGGTGGGCTGTGGGTATGGCAGTTTTCCAGTGCGTGATAGCGTGGATATGCGCCCTGGTTGTGAGACTGATTGGTCTGCTGACCGGAGGGATTTTATAGATATATCGGAGATAATCCGGGATATAAAAGTACAGAGGCGTGAAAACGTCCCTGTCTTTTAATGGAGAAATGAATGATGGAAAATCAGACTATGCTGTGATATCATAAAAGAACAATTTTATGGAAATGGAGTTTGCTTATGGATATTCGGAGAATCGAATATTTTATCAGGGTTGCGGAGACGCTGAATTTCAGTGAGGCGGCAAAAAAACTGCATATTTCCCATCAGGCATTGTCCCGCCAGATCCAGATTCTGGAGCAGGAAACCGGGGTACGGCTTCTGGAGCGGACAACTACCAGGGTGTCGCTGACTGAAGTGGGGAGAAAGCTGTACGAGCTGTATGTTCCGGTGCTGGACAGTATATACCGGGCCCGGGCAGAACTGAAGGAGTTCATAAGGTATAAGAAAAATACCCTGCGGGTCGGATATTTTGACGGTCTTTCTTATCCGCGGATTGTGGCGCCGCTGCTGCGGTATATCCGCTCTGTTCTGCCGGATATCACAATCAATGTCCGGGCCATGTTTATTGACACGGAGAGGAAAGCTCTCGTGGCAGACGAACTGGATCTGGTTATTTCTGTTATGACAGATCCGGATGAGTGGGAGAAGATGGAGATTCTGACTCTGGCAGAGGAAGACGCATTTATACTGGTGGGTGAGAATCATCCCTGGAGTAACAGAAAGAATGTTACTGTGCAGGATATTGCGCAGGAAACGATGATTGAATATGACAGGGAGAATCCGGATTTTTCTGTTTATATGCCCCAGATCAAAGCGGGTATGCGTATGCGTGTGCCAAATCTGGAGACTTATATGGCCCGGATTGATCAGGGAGATGCTTTTGCTGTTATCGGTCAGGGATATGGACGGAGAGAGGGGACATACCGGACGATTCCTCTTCCTGTGGAATACCGGCGGACAATTCCGGTAATCTGTGCTTATAAGAGGCTTCATCCCATGGCTGATGTCATGAGGAATCTGAAATCTGTGAACATCCAGTTGTAAAAGCAGTTCTTTTATGCAAAAAACGGATAACAGCACGCACTTGCAAGGAGAAGTTGCAGGCGTGCATTCATAAGGTGCTTCCTTTCTGGAAACTTCTCTTTTATAATTAAATTAATGTTCAACTGTTGTGGATGCATGGCAGATAGATAACTGTTACTTAATTTAATTAGGAGGGATTTTGGTATGGAACAAAATAAGGTGAAAGGGTATGGAGCAAGAGGCTGGCTTCTGATTATCTGGATTGCGACCGCTTTTCTGGCATATACGGCGATTGGCAACTATCCCCTGAATGTTCTTTCTGACCTGTATGGCGGACAGCAGGTACTGTCTAATATCTATACAGGCGCATCTGTTGCCGGTGTATTTATCCAGCTGATCGCTTCCAGTTTTATCGGAAGACTGAAAAGCATAAAGAAACTTGGCTCTATTTTTGGTATTTTATCTATTTTAGCGCTTCTGGGTATTATGTTTATTCCGGGATATATTCCGGGTGCAATGCAGATGGTATGGCGCGTGGTTTACGGACTGGGCACTGTGCTTTCTGTTATGTATGGTACATTTGCATTGTCCATTCTGATCGGACAGTGGTTCCCCACCCGGAAGGGGAGCGTTATGGGAATTGCCACAATCGCATTTCCTATCGGTAACGGTGTGATTGGTCCTTTTGCTGCTGCGGCGTTTAAGGATAACGCTCCTCATGTGGCGCTGGCATTTGCGCCGTTCCTGATTATTTTCATTGTTGGTCTGGTAATTGGTCTGATCTTTATTCCGGATTACCCGGAGCAGTGCGGAGCATACCGTGATAACAATAAGAATATGACTCCCGAAATGGCAAAAGCAATGATGGAGCAGGAGATTGAGGACAAGAAGACGAGTGTGTGGAAACTGAACCATACTCTGACAACAAGAGATTTCTGGTTTATCACGATTCCCGCCGGTTTTCTGCTTTTCTGGTCCGTCGGAACCATGACGCAGACCAGTGCCATTATCGGATCCATGGGAGACGCAGTGGACAAGTTCGGCGGTTTCTCCGGTATCATGCTGATGATCTGTATTTTTGGTATCATCGGAAGCGTTATACTGGGATTCCTGGATTCTGCTTTTGGAACTAAGAAAGCAATGATTATTGCATGTGCGGTGATGTTGCTGGCTGGTATCTTCGGCGCCGTTGCGACCCCGGAGCATGCAGGCCTTCTGGTTGCAGCGCTGATCTGCCTGGCAATCTTCATGGGAGCTTCTTCTAATTTTACTGTATCTCTGGCGGCGCAGTACTGGCGTCGGGAGGATTTTGGTACAGTATTTGCGACGGTTAATCCCATTGCGAATCTGATTAATGCTCTGGGACCCATGGTTGTAGCAATTCTGCTGATTGGTTTCGGATACCAGGCATTGTTTGGCGCAACTGCTATTGCAGGTGTGGTATGTATCGTGCTGATGCTTCTCTTCAGCGGAAAGCATGTAAAAGAGAAAGACGACAGGTATCGGCAGGAAGCAGGCAAGGCCCTGGACGATGCACTGGCAGACAGAAAATAGTAAACAATCTGCAGCGACATGTGAAAACCTGTAATCGGGTTTGCCTATATGATAATGTGTCTGCAGTTCCAGATAATAGTTGAACAGAGATTAAGAACGAATTGTTTGATATTACAGACAGCCGCTTCCGGAAGGATGAAAAGCGGCTGCCTTTTTTATTA
>CAYLWI010000013.1:0-12768 GCA_964387345.1 uncultured Eubacterium sp.
TACCTGTATGGGCAGAAAGCTGCCCAAGAAGGAGGTAATTATGACGAGGGCGTATGAGAAGCTGTTGAAATGCTGTGACAGTGTGAGGAAAAAGATTGATTTCCGGCCGGAAATCGCTCTGGTTCTGGGGTCGGGACTGGGCGATTATGCAGAAGGGCCGGATGTAAAGATAGAAGCTGTACTGGATTACCATGAGATCGAAGGATTTCCGGTTTCCACTGTGCAGGGGCATAAGGGACGTTTTGTTTTCGGATATGTGAAAGAGATTCCGGTAGTGATGATGCAGGGACGGGTTCATTATTATGAAGGATATTCCATGACAGATGTAGTGCTTCCTGTCAGACTGATGGGAATGCTGGGAGCGAAAATATTGTTTCTGACCAATGCTTCCGGCGGGATCCGCGAGGATCTGGAAGCAGGTGATTTTATGCTGATCACCGACCAGATTTCAGATTTTGTTCCGTCGCCGCTGATCGGGGAAAATATGGACGAACTGGGAACGCGGTTTCCCGATATGAGTCATATTTACCGCGGGGAGTTAAGAAATGCTGTCCGGACTGCGGCGGACAGACTGGGGATTTCCCTGAAGGAGGGCGTATATATCCAGCTTACCGGTCCGAATTATGAGTCTCCCGCGGAGATCCGTATGTGCAGGGCCATCGGAGCGGACGCAGTCGGCATGAGTACGGCCTGCGAGGCCATTGCGGCCAGTCATATGGGAATGAAAGTCTGCGGGATTTCCTGTGTATCTAATCTGGCGGCAGGTATTTCAAAACATCCCCTGACCCACAGGGAGGTGCAGGAGACGGCGGACCGGGTGGCCCCGGCGTTTAAGAAACTGGTAACAGAAAGTATCGCGGAGATGGCCCGGTTCGCGGAATAATCAGATGTAAGAGGATAATTCGGAAGGAAACAGGATATGAACATAAGATTTTACAACGCAAAAATTTTAACACTCAGAGAGGATAAAAGTTTTGAAATTGTGGAGGGAGAGCTCTGGGTAAAGAAGGACCGGGTGGTCTATATAGGGGACGGGGAAAATCCTACGGATATTCTGATTTCTCTGGGAGGAGAGCCCATCTGCTGGGAAAGGGAGATGGACTGCCGGGGGAATCTTCTGATGCCGGGGTTTAAAAATGCCCATGCCCACACATATATGACTTTCCTGCGCTCCTATGCGGATGATCTCCCGCTGCAGGAATGGCTGTACCAGATCTGTTTCCCCAGGGAAGACCAGCTTAACACGGAAAATATCCGCCCTATGGAAGTCCTTGGGATTATGGAGTATCTGACCAGCGGTATCACAACCAGCTTTGATATGTGTTATTTTCCTCCCGTTTACGCGGAGGTTGCCGCGAAATGCGGGTTCCGGGCCGTCCAGGTGTCCGGGGTAAACAGCTTCGGAGGTGAAATCGGGGTGGTGGAGGAAAATTATCACAGGGTTAATGAGACCAGTGATCTGACATCCTTCCTGATCGGTTTTCATGCGGAGTACACCACGAAACCGGAGCTGATGAAAGAGATTGCGGAACTGGCGCGGAAATACAAATCGCCTCTTTTTATGCATAATTCCGAGACCGCGGGGGAAGTGCGGGAGTGTAAGGAGCGCTATGGAAAGACGCCTACCCAGGTGACGGATGAAATGGGGATGTATGAGTATGGCGGGGGCGGTTTCCATTGTGTCTGGTTTGAGGATGATGATTTTGAGATTTTCAGGAAGCGGGGGCTGACTGCTGTGACATGCCCGGCTTCAAACCTGAAGCTTGCCAGCGGAATCGCGCCTCTGAAGCGTTTTGTGGATGAGGGAATCAGTCTCGCTATTGGTACTGACGGACCGGCCAGCAATAACAGCCTTGATATGTTCAGGGAAATGTTCCTGGCTTCCACTCTGGCAAAGGTGCGCGAGATGGATGCGGAATGTATCAGCGCGGACCGAATTCTGTATATGGCTACGGCCGGCGGCGCGAAGGCCATGAATCTTCCCGACTGTGACTGCCTGGCTCCGGGGAAGAAAGCGGATCTGATTCTGATCGACTTAAAACAGCCCAATATGCAGCCGGAAAATAATATTGTCAAGAATCTGGTTTACAGTGGAAGCAAACAGAATGTGCTTATGACCATGGTGAACGGAAAAATTCTTTATGAGAACCAGAAGTTTTATATTGGTTATGATCCGGAAGAGATTTATAAAGAGGTTAACGCCATTATCAGAGGTATGAAATAGCAAAAGAGAGGATTTCTGTATGAATGTGACAATTTATACTGACGGGGCCGCCCGGGGAAATCCCGAGGGGCCCGGAGGTTATGGCGCAGTTCTCCAGTATGTGGACTCCAGAGGGGAGCTTCATGAGAAGGAACTGAGCGCAGGATATAAACGCACAACCAATAACCGTATGGAGCTGATGGCTGCCATTGCCGGACTGGAAGCGCTGGTAAAACCCTGCCGGGTGGAGCTTGTTTCAGATTCAAAATATCTGACAGATGCTTTTAACCAGAACTGGATTGGCGGCTGGCTGAAAAGAGGGTGGAAAAAAGCTGACAGGTCCCCGGTGAAAAATGTGGATTTGTGGAAGCGTCTGCTGAAAGCCATGGAATCTCATGAAGTACATTACAGGTGGGTCAGAGGGCATGACGGGCATCCGGAAAACGAGCGGTGTGACCGGCTTGCCACAACAGCGGCAGATGGAGAGGGTCTGCTGGAGGATGAAGGATTAGAGGACTAATGAAGAGACAAATGAGTAACTGGATGCTGTTTTTGTGTTTTTCAGCAGTTACAGGAGCCGGCATTGCGGCTGCAGTATGGCTCTATCTATCTTCTGATTCTGATTGGTATTCTGAAATTGTTTCTGACGAATGTATGTATTGAGTCCGGCTGGAGAGGGGGACATTTCTTCCCGGTCATTTTCAGCGGTCTCAGCATCGGATATGGATTTTCTGTTATTCTGGGAACCAGCCAGGTGTTCAGTGTTGTCGTGGTGACAGGAGCACTGCTGGGAACCATACTGCAGCAGCCTTTCGGAGCCCTGGCGCTGTCGCTGATTTTCTTTCCGGTCCGGCAGACAGGCTGGATGGCGGCGGCGACCTTTGTGGGAGGATGTGTTCCTGTGCCCCGGATGCTCCGGGTGAATCCCGACAACAAAGGGTTTGTTTACAATATTACCCACCGGACGGGCCAGAAAAAACTGCCGCTGAAATAGTTGAAACCAGGCAGTGGATGTGCTACTATAAAAAAACGTGAAAATTATGATTTTAAATATATGGAGGAAACGAAAGTGAAAGCATATGGAGTAAATGAACTGCGCCGGATGTACCTGGACTTTTTCAAAAGCAAGGATCATCTGGTTATGAAGAGTTTTTCACTGATTCCGCACAATGATAACAGTCTTCTGCTGATCAACGCGGGTATGGCCCCTTTGAAGCCTTATTTTACAGGGGCGGAGATCCCGCCGAAACGCAGGGTGACTACCTGTCAGAAGTGTATCCGCACAGGCGATATTGAAAATGTCGGCAAGACTGCCCGTCATCTGACTTTCTTCGAGATGCTGGGGAACTTCTCTTTTGGTGATTATTTTAAAAAGGAAGCGATCACATGGTCCTGGGAGTTTCTGACAGAGGTTCTGGGACTGGACCCGGAGCGGCTCTATCCTTCTGTCTATGGGGAAGACGAAGAGGCTTTTGAGATCTGGACAAAGCAGGTCGGCGTTCCGGCCGGGAAGATCACCCGCTTTTACCGGGATCCCGAGACGGGGGAATGTGATAATTTCTGGGAGCATGGCGCAGGTCCCTGCGGTCCCTGTTCTGAAATTTATTATGACCGTGGAGAAAAGTACGGATGCGGTAAGCCGGACTGTAAGGTAGGTTGTGACTGCGACCGTTTTATGGAAGTATGGAATAATGTGTTTACCCAGTTCAACGGCGACGGCAAGGGCGGTTATACCGAGCTGGAAAATAAAAATATTGATACGGGCATGGGACTGGAACGCCTGGCAGTTGTGATGCAGGATGTGGATTCTGTTTTTGATATAGATACTATGAAAGCGATCCGGGATAAAGTCTGTGAACTTTCCGGAAAGACCTATGAGACAGACGCGCTGGATGATGTTTCCATCCGCCTGATTACAGATCATATCCGCTCTGCCACATTCATGGTTTCTGATGGGATTATGCCTGCCAATGAGGGGCGTGGTTATGTGCTCCGCCGGATTATCCGGCGCGCGGCCCGTCATGGGAAGATACTGGGAATCGGAGATACTTTCCTGGCGGAACTGGCCCGGACTGTGATTCGCGAGAGCAGGGACGGGTATCCGGAGCTGGAGGAGAAAAAGGATTTCATTCTTAAAGTCCTGACCCAGGAGGAGGAGCGTTTTGCGAAGACACTGGATCAGGGACTGGCGATTCTCGGAGAGATGGAAGAGGAGATGGCGGCAAAAGGAGAGAAGGTTCTCTCCGGAGAGAATGCGTTTAAATTATATGATACCTATGGATTCCCCGTTGATCTGACGGAAGAGATTCTGGAAGAAAAGGGATTTACTTATGATGCCGTGGGATTTGCGGCAGCCATGGAAGAGCAGCGCCGTCAGGCCAGAAGCAGCCGGAAAGCAACCAATTACACGGGTCATGAAGCTACTGTCTATGATCAGATTGATCCTGCCATTACCTCTGAGTTTACCGGTTATGACAGACTGGAGGATCAGGGAAAGGTACAGGTTCTGGTAAAGAAACCGGCCTCCGGGGATGAGGAGGACGCTCTTGTGGATGCGCTGGCAGACGGCGACGAGGGTACCATCATAACAGATATTACGCCTTTTTACGCGACTATGGGCGGCCAGATGGGAGATCATGGAAAGATATCTGCCTCTGATGGAGAATTTGAAGTGACAGATACAATTAAGCTGGCTGGCGGCCGTGTGGGCCATGTGGGAAAAATGATTTCCGGAATGATCAGATCCGGAGATGTGGTAAAGCTCTCTGTAGACAGAAAGCGCCGGACAGCTACCTGTAAGAACCACTCGGCAACCCATCTGCTTCAGAAGGCGCTCCGTGAGGTTCTCGGAACCCATGTGGAGCAGGCCGGTTCCTATCAGGACGGAAGCCGGACCAGATTTGATTTTTCCCATTTCCAGGCAATGACCCGGGAGGAGCTGGACCGGGTGGAGCAGATTGTCAATGAGAAAATCGCGGAGGGTATTCCGGTCCGGACAGACGTGATGACTGTGGAGGAGGCAAAGAAGACAGGAGCCATTGCCCTGTTCGGCGAGAAATATGACGAGACTGTCCGCGTGGTATCCATGGGAGACTTCTCCAGGGAATTCTGCGGCGGGACCCATGTGGCAAATACCTCCGATATTGTGGCTTTCAAGATTCTGTCTGAGAGCGGGGTGGCGGCAGGCGTCCGCCGGATCGAGGCCCTGACAGGGGCGAATGTATTTGCTTATTATAAACAGGTGGAGTATGAGCTGAATGAGGCGGCCAAGGCGGCAAAATCCACGCCTGCCGGCGTGGCAGAGAAGATTGCCCATATGCAGGCGGAAATAAAAGAGCTGCAGTCTGAGAATGAATCCTTAAAGAGTAAGATCGCCCGGTCATCCATGGGTGACGTGATGGACAATGTAGTGGAAGTAAACGGGGTGAAGCTGCTGGCTGCGGCTGTGACTGATGTGGATATGAACGGCCTCCGGGAACTGGGCGACCAGCTGAAGGAGAAGCTTGGGGAAGGCGTCGTCCTTCTGGCGTCCGCCAATGACGGCAGAGTGAGCCTGGTAGCCATGGCCACGGAGGGAGCCATGAAAAAGGGCGCCCATGCAGGCAATCTGATTAAAGCCGTGGCTTCCAGAGTCGGCGGCGGCGGAGGCGGCCGCCCGGCCATGGCCCAGGCCGGAGGAAAGAATCCGGAGGGAATCCCCGACGCCATTGCGGCGGCGAAGGATGCGCTTGCAGCCCAGATCTGCTGATCCGGGGATTTGCAGATCAGAGGTAATGTTACGGATGGTTGAGTGAATTTTGAAAAATATCTTGACTAACCTGTAAAATGTGTTATAATTAATGACAGTGCAAAATTACCCAAACAGTTGAATATGCACAATACGCAACTGGAGGGAGGTTAGGTGTGAGACTATGTCAAATGTAATCGTAAAAGAGAACGAGACTTTAGACAGTGCTTTACGCAGATTTAAAAGAAATTGCGCAAAAGCTGGTATCCAGCAGGAGATCCGCAAGAGAGAGCATTATGAGAAGCCCAGCGTAAAACGCAAAAAGAAATCTGAAGCCGCAAGAAAGCGGAAATATAACTAGTTTAAAGCGAAGAGGTCTGCCGTCAGGCAGACCTCTTTTTTTTGTTTTATCAGTTCTTCTGGTTCTTTCTTCTTTTATCCTCCATATATTAGATTCCAGGAGGTGATCCATATGCAGCAGATTATTCGTCTTTTTCCCACAGACATACGGGGCGATCTGGCAGAATGCGGGATTTTTCACAGGGGACTTGAGGAGATACGGGTCCGCGTTAATGAATACCTGATGTTCCGGACGGCGTCAGGGGAGTTTTTTTTAAAGGGAAACAGTCTGGTATCCCGGCCCCAGGAGGGGTGCCGCCGGATGGACAGCAGGGATCTGGAGCAGATATGTACTTTTATGTCACGCTATTCCCTCTACGCTTACGAGGATGAGATCCGGCAGGGATTTCTGACAGTGGAGGGAGGCCACAGGATCGGAGTCTGCGGACAGGTTCTGGCGGAGAGAGGCCGGATCCGGAGAATTTTTCCTGTTTCTTATCTGAATATCCGGATTGCCGGGGAACGAAGGGGATGTTCTGAAAAGATTATCCCGCTTCTGCACCGGAACGGGGAATTTCTTAATACCCTGATCTTATCTCCGCCGGGAGTGGGAAAGACTACGCTTCTGCGGGATCTGATCCGGAATCTGTCCGATGGAACGGAGAGTTTTCCCGGGAAAAAAGTCGGACTGGTGGACGAGCGGTCAGAGATCGCGGGAAGTATCCGCGGAATCCCGCAGAATGACGTGGGACTCCGGACGGATGTGCTGGACGGGTGTCCGAAAGCAGAGGGAATGATGCTTCTGGTTCGTTCCATGTCTCCCGAAATTCTTGCTGTAGATGAGATTGGCGGCGAAGAGGATCTTTCTGCCTTGAAGGCCGCTGTCCGGTGCGGCTGCCGGATACTTGCGACGATCCACTGCAGTGATCTGGAGGAACTGTGGAACAAACCGGGGTGGGAAGACTGTAAAAGGCAGAAGATATTTTCCAGATATGTGGCGCTGGAAAACAGGGAAGGGATCCGGAACTTCCGGGTGTCCGGGACCGGTGGAGAAATCCTTTTTGAAGATCCGGTTTTTTCTGGTTCTAGTATGCCGTAGGGATCATATATTAAAGTAAGGTCACGGAACAGATGTCCTTTTCCCTGTTTCGGAAGTGAAAAGAGGTGAATTGTGTGCTGAAACTGCTGGGATCTGTGCTGGTTATGACCGCCTGTATCGGATATACCGGATATCTTCTGGAAAAACAGAAATGTCACCGGGATGTACTGCAGTCACTGGTTTCCATGCTGGACCTGCTTTCGGGAAAGCTCCGGTATGAAAGGCAGACCATGGATGAGGCTCTGGCCGGATTAAATAAAAAGTATCACGGAGTGGTTGGAATTGTCATGGGCCGGATTGCGGACAGGCTTGGCGAGGGCGTCTGTGAAAACCTGGAAACCGTCTGGAGCGCAGAATTTACCGGGGCGGGGAAACAGCTGATGCTGACAGAAGAGGAGATGGATATTGTTCTGGATACAGGAAAAAATCTGGGTTATCTGGATGTGGAAGCCCAGACAGATCATCTGAAAAACTGCCGTATGAGGCTGGCGGGAATGCTGGAGAAGGCGCAGAAGGAGCTGGCAGAAAAACGGAAATTATACCGTTATCTGGGGCTGGCTGTGGGAGTGATGGTGATTCTGGTCCTGGTATAAACAGAAGAGGCCGAGATGTGGGAGGAAAAGCATGGACGTCAATCTGATATTTAAAATCGCAGCGGTGGGGATTCTGGTAACGGTGATCGGACAGGTCTTAAAGCACAGCGGCAGGGAGGAGCACGCTTTTCTGGCCGGTCTGGCAGGGCTTGTAATTGTGTTGTTCTGGATTGTGCCCTACATATATGATCTGTTTGAGGAAATACGGGATCTGTTTTCCCTGTAGGGGAAGCCGCGGAAAGAGGACAGACTATGGATATTATAAAAATCGCCATGATTGGTCTGGCAGGAGTGGTACTTGCCCTGATGCTGCGCCAGCAGAAAAGTGAATATGCGCTATATATCAGCCTGGCGGCGGCTGTTCTTATTCTGATATTTTCCGCAGACCGTCTGTCCGTTGTCATGGATACCATCCGGAGAATTGAAGAGTATCTGCAGATTGACTCGGCAATGATTAAGATTCTGATTAAAATGACAGGAATCACCTATGTGGCGGAATTCGCTACGGGAATCTGTAAAGACGCCGGATTCGGAGCGCTGGGAAGCCAGATTGAAATGTTTGCAAAGCTGTCGCTGATGGCGGTCAGCGTGCCGGTGCTTCTGGCGCTGATAGAGACTGTGGAGGGATTGCTTGGAGGATGAGACGTCATAGAAAGAAAATCCCCCGGGGGATCTGGACCGGAGTTATCTGTCTGTGGATGATTTTTTGTATTCCATCAGTCGTCCCGGCGTCGGAAAACAATCTGGATGAGGATGTGGCTGATCTGGAGCAGGAATTATTAGATGAACTGGACCTGGATGGGATCGACCAGGCGCTGGGGGAAAGCGAAAACACAGGAAATATATCTTTTACAGAGATTCTGGACCGGCTGCTGGAAGCGGACGGGGAGGTGATGGCGACAGAAATCCTGAAGGAACTGGCGGTTTTTGCTTTTTCGGATTTGTCCCAGTGCAAAACAATGTTTATCCAGATTCTGCTTCTGACCATTGCCTTTTCTTTTCTGAATAATTTTATCAACATGTTTGAGAACAGCCAGATTTCCAGAACCGGATTTTATATGTACTTTCTGATTCTGATGGTTCTGCTGATGAGGTCATATCTTCTGATGGACGAACTGCTGCAGCAGGTGCTGGAGCAGACGGTAGAGATCATGCAGGCGGTGATTCCGGCATTCTGTATGACTATGGTTTTCGCTTCGGCCCAGACCACGGCTGTAGTATTTTACCAGATTGCGGTGGCTGTCATCTGGCTGGTGGAACGGCTGCTGTGTTATGTGATTGCTCCCGGCATACATATTTATGTGGTTCTGCAGATGCTGAACTGCATGACGGGAGAACGGATCATCTCACGGTTTACCCGGCTGCTGAAGAATATCATCCGCTGGTCCCTGCGGGTCATGCTGGCAGGAGTCACAGGGATGAATATGATTGAGAATATGATCGCTCCGTCGGTGGATAATCTGAAAAAAATGTCCATCACAAAAACTCTGGGACTGATCCCGGGACTGGGAGGAACCACCGAAGCCGTCAGTGATATTTTTCTGGGATCGGCGGCGGTGATTAAAAACGGGGTGGGGGCGGCTGCCATGCTCGTTCTTCTGGGAATTGCCATGGGACCTGTTGTGAAGCTGGTGATTTTTGTGGTGTTTTATAAGCTGGCAGGAGCTATTGTGCAGCCTTTTGCAGATGAAAGTGTCTGCGGCTGTATTGAAAGTGTGGGAGAGGGAGCCGGAATGCTGCTCCGGACCATGGTGACCGGGATACTGCTTTTCCTGATTACCATCGCAATTGTTATTACGGCAGTAAAGTAGGGAGGATATATGCTGACAGATCTTTTTGGCTGGGTCAGGCAGATCATCTATCTTCTGATTTTTCTGACGATGGTGCTTCAGATCCTGCCGGACGGAAGTTACCGGAAATATGTAAAGTTTTTTGCGGGACTGGTTTTTGTAGTGACGCTGCTGGGCCCGGTGGTTTCGCTTTTTGTGGATGGAGACTGGGAAAATATGCTTCTGGAGACGGTAACGGAATCCGGAGCGTGGGAAGAACCGGAGTATCCGGATTTTGACGAAATATCGGAGAACGGGTTGGAAATATATGAAAAGTATGCGTCGGAGATGGCGGAGGATCTGGAGAATGAGTAAGCTGACAGAGTTGATTGGGGATAAAAAGAAGAAAAAGTTGAGAAAAGACCAGTGGCTGATTCTTTTTCTGGCAGGGATTCTGCTGCTGGTGATCGCGCTTCCCACAGACTGCGGAGGGGAAACGGAGGAACAGAGCCAGGAAAACGGCTCTGCTTCCGGCAGCGGACAGTCCGACGCCGGAAACAGTATGGCAGATTATGAGGAAGAACTGGAACAACGCCTGGCGCAGGCCCTGTCACAGATGGAAGGAGTGGGGGAGGTGCAGGTGATGATCACCTTCCAGGATAATGGAGAGACTGTGGTGGAAAAGGATACGGCGTATACTTCCCAGGAACAGACCACAGAAGAAAGCGACGGCGGGGTGACCGGGAATAGTCAGACGGAGAGCAGTGAGACTACAGTTTTTTATTCGGATTCCGGAGAAGAGGAACCCTTTGTCAGTAAGCAGATACTTCCGTCCGTAGAGGGCGTTCTGGTGATTGCCCAGGGCGGCGGGGATCAGACGGTGGCCGCGAATATTTCTGAGGCGGTGGAAGCATTATTCGGACTGGAAGTACATAAAATAAAAATAGTAGAAATGAATCAGGTACAGGAGGGATCTGAGTGAAAAAAGTAGTACGGAAAAATCAGATTATTATCACGGCGCTGGCGCTGATGATTGCAGCGGCGGGCTATGTCAGCTATACACAGACCAGTACGGCCGACAGCACAGTAGAAACAGCGTCAGATGACGTGGCCGATACATATGAGATTTCTGATGAAGACGCGGTGGCAGAGATTTTTACTGATACAGAAGAAGATACCCAGACGACTTCCGGGGAAAGTACGGAGGATCAGGACGGGGATACATCTGATGATGATGCCGCGGAAGGACAGGACGCGGGGGAGACTGTTCTGACGTCCGCGGACGCCACAACAGACTTCGCGGCGGAAGTAAAACTGGAACGGGAGCAGGTCAGGTCAAAAAACAAAGAGACTCTCCTGGAAATTATCAATAATACTTCTATTTCCGATACTCAGAAACAGGATGCGGTAGACGCCATGATTGCCATGACAGATGTGGCGGAGAGGGAAAATGCCGCGGAACTTCTGCTGGAGGCCAAGGGGTTTACAGATGTAGTTGTCAGTATTACGGACGATACGGCTGACGTTGTGCTGGATATGGGAGATGTGACAGACGCCAAACGGGCCCAGATAGAGGATATTGTGAAGAGAAAAACAGGAATTGAAGCGGAAAATATTGTGATTACGCCGATTTCCCAGTAAGTCTTCCGGTTTACACCGGAGCGGGGAATGTGTATTATAAAGGATAAGATTTTGTAAAATTACAGGAAATATGAAATCCTGTAAAAACAAAAGAGAGGAGCAGCT
Organism: uncultured Eubacterium sp.; assembly: GCA_964387345.1. Lineage (GTDB taxonomy): Bacteria > Bacillota > Clostridia > Lachnospirales > Lachnospiraceae > Eubacterium_I. Next base: position 11,477 of record CAYLWI010000013.1, read on the forward strand.
GATAATGAAACGGGTTTTTCTGATTGTACTGGACAGCTTCGGGATCGGGGAGATGCCCGACGCGGCAGTTTATGGTGATGAAGGAAGCAATACACTGGGAACGGTCTCCCTGAGCCCCTGCTTTTCAGTGCCGAACATGGCGAAGATGGGATTGTTTAATCTGGATGGAGTGACAGCCGGAGAGAAGGAACCGGAACCAACGGCGTCCTTCGCGCGGATGGCAGAGTTTTCCAGAGGAAAGGATACAACCACAGGCCACTGGGAGATTGCCGGGCTGATTTCCACAAAGCCGATGCCGGTATTTCCGGATGGATTTCCGGATAAAGTAATCCGGGAGTTTGAAGAGAAGACCGGGAGGAAGGTTCTTTGCAACAGGCCTTATTCGGGCACGGAAGTGATTAAGGATTATGGTGAGGAGCATATGCGCACCGGGGCCCTGATTGTTTATACTTCCGCCGACTCGGTTTTCCAGATTGCCGCCCATGAGGATATTGTTCCTGTGGAACAGCTTTACAGGTATTGTGAGATTGCCAGGGAGATGCTGGTGGGCGATGTTGGCGTGGGGAGAGTGATTGCCCGTCCTTTTGTGGGAGAACCCGGGAATTTTACCCGTACCAGCCGCCGTCATGACTATTCTCTTCTGCCGCCGGAGGATACCATGCTGGATCAGATGAAGGAAGCCGGGTATGATGTGATCGGCGTCGGGAAAATTAATGATATTTTCGCGGGAAAGGGTATCACAGAATTTGTCCGGACGTCCGGAAACGCAGAGGGGATTGAGCGGACACTGGAATATATGGACCGGGATTTTGAAGGACTGTGCTTTGTGAATCTGGTGGATTTCGACATGCTTTACGGACACAGAAATGATGTGGATGGTTACGCCGGGGCCCTGACTTATTTTGACCGGCAGCTTCCCAGAATATGCGAAAAGCTGCGCCAGGATGATATTCTGATGATTACTGCGGATCATGGATGTGATCCGGGGACGCCTTCCACGGATCATTCCAGGGAGTATACGCCGCTTCTTGTATATGGAGCCGGGGTTCCGGAGGGACATAACTGGGGAACCCGTTCTTCCTTTGCGGATATCGGAGCTACGATCCTTTATTATTTCGGCGTGGAATCCCATATCAGCGGGACGCCCCTGCCCATGGAAGAATAGGAAAACGGCAGCCGGCAGCCAGACAGACTTTCCGGGGGATGGAATCTTTCCTTGACAGGAGATTTTATCTGTTTTACACTTACACAAGTGTGTAAATTCATGGAGGATACCTGAATGGGCAGAAAGC